>JBJECS010000107.1:0-3288 GCA_051871335.1 Muribaculaceae bacterium
TTCACTCACAAAGACAGTCTCGCTCTTGTCTTTCTTAGAGGAAATTTACTAAAAATATTTACTCACATTGCAATCTTTCATTATAATTTTTAAAAATTTTCAACAAATTGGCATATTTATTAAGCGAATTGCAATTTTGTCACCTACCAATCATTTCCATCACTTCCTTCTCTACAAACAGCTAAAGAGCATCCTCCATTTAACAACCTCATACCGCCATTCTCTTTCCACAGCACTCTCATAATTGACTCCCACCGGGCTCTTTTTTGACTTCAACTGCCTCCTAATGAACTTCAAATTGACCTCAAATTGAAAAATTTTTCAAAAAAATTGAATTAAAAAATTTTGCTAACTCAATAAAAATGAGTACCTTTGCAAGCCGATTTTATCCAAAAAGCAATAATCGGGCATGTCGCATAGCAGCTTTTGGCCGAGCTAACTATGTGATTATGACCATGTTAAATTAACAACTTTAAACTAAAAAATTGAAGTGGATACTTTAAGTTACAAAACATCTTACCCTAAAGCAGAAGACCGCCAGTGGGTAGTCATTGACGCTACAGACCAGGTTCTCGGTCGTCTCTGCGCTAAAGTTGCGAAAATTCTTCGCGGCAAATACAAAGCAAGTTACTCACCATTCTTTGAATGTGGTGACAAGGTTATCATTATCAATGCTGACAAGGTGAAACTTACCGGCAAGAAAATGACAGACCACATCTATCTGAGCTACACAGGTTATCCTGGCGGTCAGCGCGAAGCTACTCCGGAAGTGCTCATGAAAAA
The DNA here is from genome assembly GCA_051871335.1 of Muribaculaceae bacterium. GTDB lineage: Bacteria > Bacteroidota > Bacteroidia > Bacteroidales > Muribaculaceae > CAJUPY01. The sequence goes on from JBJECS010000107.1 coordinate 784, forward strand.
ATCTTTCAACAAGCACCTCAAACCAGGTATGCACCCACTCTTCATTCATGTAATGAAAGGCATGCTCCCTAAAAATCGTATCGGTCGTCGCATCATTGAAAACATGTTTGTTTACAATGGTCCTAACCACCCTCACGAAGCTCAAAACCCTGTTGTACTTGACATTAACAAATTGAAATAATCGTAGAATATGGAATCAGTAAATGCAGTTGGCCGCCGTAAGGCTGCTATCGCCAGAGTCATCCTCAAAGAAGGTAACGGCGAAATCACTATCAACAAACGTGCCCTCGAAGTTTATTTCCCATCTTCGATTCTTCAATTCATCGTTAAACAGCCTCTCGCAAAGCTTGAATGTGCTGAAAAATACAACATTCACGTAAACCTCTGCGGTGGCGGTTATAAAGGTCAGGCTGAGGCTCTCCGCCTCGCTATCGCTCGCGCTCTTGTCAAAATCAACCCTGAAGACAAGGCTGCTCTCCGCGCTGAAGGCTTCATGACTCGTGACCCACGTTCTGTAGAACGTAAAAAACCAGGTCGTCCAAAAGCCCGCAAACGCTTCCAGTTCTCAAAACGTTAATATATGCCTCTGCTGCGGCTTAGCCGCTTGACAGATTTTTACATATATTACTCAGTGTTTAGTATCTAAATCCCGGCGATGGACACGTTCCCTACCCCGAGATTGAATTTTTGGAACGTAAACAAAAAACAATTTAAAACAAATGCAAACTCCTTCATTTGAACAGCTCCTTGAAGCTACCTGCCATTTCGGTCACCTCAAAAGAAAATGGAACCCAGCAATGGCTCCTTACATCTTCATGGAGAGAAACGGTATCCACATCATTGACCTCTACAAGACTGCAGCTAAACTCGAAGACGCTGCTGCAGCTCTCAAGAGCATAGCTAAAGCTGGCAAGAAAGTCCTTTTCGTTGCCACTAAAAAACAGGCCAAACAAGTTATCGCTGACCACGCTAACGCTATAGGAATGCCTTACGTTATCGAACGCTGGCCGGGCGGTATGCTTACAAACTTCCCAACTATTCGCAAGGCTGTGAAGAAAATGGCGTCTATCGACAAAATGACCACAGACGGCACTTTCGACAACCTCTCAAAACGCGAAAAACTCCAAATCACTCGCCAGCGTGCTAAACTCGAGAAAACTCTCGGTTCTATCGCTGACATGAGTCGTCTCCCTTCTGCACTCTTCGTTGTTGACGTCCTCAAAGAAAAAATCGCTGTCGCTGAAGCTAACCGCCTCGGTATTCCGGTTTTCGCTATCGTTGACACCAACTCAGACCCTTCAAACATCGACTTCGTAATTCCTGCAAACGACGACGCTTCTAAGTCTATCGAGCTCATCCTTGACACCGTTTGTGGCGCTATGAGCGAAGGTCTTGAAGAACGTAAGGTTGAAAAAATTGACGCTCAGGCTGCTGAAGGCGAAGCTGCACAGGCTGCTCCTAAGCGCGAACGCCGTCGCGTAAGCCGCAAGTCCGCTGAGGCTCCTGCTGCTGAAGCACCTGCAGAAGAAGCTGCTGAATAAAATCGCAAATAACCAATAGGTCGGCATTCCGCCGGCCGATTTTAAACAGTAAAAACTTTTAAACAAAATAACTTTAACATCCTATACCAACTATGGCTGTTACAATCGAAGACATCAAAAAACTCCGTCACCTTACCAGCGCAGGTCTTACCGACTGCAAAAACGCTCTTATCGAATCAAACGGAGATATGGAAGCTGCCGTTGAAATCCTCCGCAAAAAAGGACAGGCAGTTGCCGCTAAACGTGAAGACCGCGAAGCTTCTGAAGGCTGCGTTCTATCTAAACACGAAGGCGACTTCGCTGCTGTTGTCGCTCTCAAGTGCGAGACAGACTTCGTTGCTAAAAACGCAGGCTTCGTAGAACTTACACAGAAAATTCTTGACGCTGCTGTCGCAAACCGCATCCAGAATATCGAAGACCTTAAGGCGCTTGCTATTGACGGACGCTCTGTTGCAGACCTCATCATCGAGGAAACTGGTAAAACAGGAGAAAAATGCGAACTCGGCGCATACGAATGTCTTACAGCTCCAGCTGTTACTTCATACAACCACTTCGGCAACAAACTCGCTACTATCGTAGCATTTAACACTGCCGGTGCTGATGCTTCTGTCCTCCGCGACATTGCAATGCAAGCTGCCGCTATGAACCCTGTTGCCGCTACTATCGAACAAGTTCCTGAAAAAATTCGTCAGCAGGAACTTGAAATCGGTCGCGAAAAAGCTCGCGAAGAAGGAAAGCCTGAAGCTATCCTTGACAGAATCGCTGAAGGTCGTCTTAACAAATTCTACAAAGAATCAGTTCTCGTAGAACAGGAATTTGTTAAAGACCCTTCTATGAACGTTGCAAAATATCTCAAAAGCGCACTTGCCGGTCTCACTGTTGTAGATTTCAAGCGCGTTAACCTCAACGAAGACTAATAACTAGTTTTTCATATTGACAATTAAAGAGGAGGGTGTAGTGATTA
>JBJECS010000108.1:0-17360 GCA_051871335.1 Muribaculaceae bacterium
TGACGGTCATGCACACGCCTCAGAACTCCAGGCACAAGTCAATGCTTTCAACAAAGGGTTCTTTATTGACGGTACGAGCATGGATATCGTAAATGACCTGCCATTTTCATACGGTGTTGCCGGATACCCGGAAAAGCACGAAGAATCGCCCAACATGGAGATGGACTTGATGTGGCTCAAAGCCAAAGTTGATGCCGGTGCTGACTATATTGTCACTCAAATGTTTTTTGACAATGCAAAGTATTACGACTTTGTTGAGCGCGCGCGAAAAGCAGGAATTAATGTGCCAATAATTCCGGGACTAAAACCGATTATTAATTCAAACCAAATTACTCTTCTCCCGAAAGCATTTAAGGTAGATTTGCCCATGGAGCTTACTGCTGAACTCATCAAATGTAAGAACGACGATGAAATTAAGGCATTAGGAGTAGAATGGTGTGCTGCACAGAGTGAAGACTTGCTTCAGCATGGCGTGAAATCCATTCACTACTATTCTCACAACGCAGTGAAGTCTGTTCACAGTGTTGTCTCAAAAAAATTTTAAAATACAACAATACCATGAAATTTGCCGATATTCCCGGACAGCAACGGATAAAAAATAGATTGATAGAACTTGTGGAGGGGGACCGCTTGCCACATGCCATACTTCTTCAAGGCGAGCAAGGTGTGGGCAAATTTGCACTGGCATTGGCATCGGCGCAGTATATCCATTGTACAAATAGACATGACGGGGATAGCTGCGGCGAGTGCAAGTCTTGCCGACAAATATCTTCTTTTAACCACCTCGACACTTTTTTCAGTTTTCCGGTGATAAAAAAGAAAAGCAGTGCAACACCGCCTGTTTCCGACGAATTCATATTAGAATTTAAGGCTTTCGTTGAGAAAGACCCGATGATGAATTTTGAAAACTGGCTCGATGAATTGGGAGCAACCACCACATTGCCTGTAATGTATGTTACGGAAAGTGAGTCTCTGATAAATAAGCTCGCCTTTACGGCACGAACATCAAAATACAAAATTGTCTTGATGTGGCTTCCGGAGAGAATGAATGAACAGTGCGCAAATAAGCTTCTTAAGCTTATCGAGGAGCCTTTTCCGGACACGAAGTTTATATTTACTTCAGATTCTCCGCAGGAAATTCTCCCCACTATTTATTCTCGTTGTCAACGTATTGATGTTGAAAGGTTTACAGATATTGATATTTGTGAATATCTCGTGAATAAATATGGTATAAATCAACAAGATGCTCTATCCATTGCACATAATGCTGAAGGGTCTCTTTCTAAAGCTATCAGTCAAATGCAGATAGGAGGAGGAAACGACAAATTTTTTCATTTTTTCATCAGGCTGATGCGAAGTGCCTATGCTCGTAAGGTCAGTGACCTAAAGGCATGGTCTAACGAAGTGGCTACACTTGGGCGTGAGCAACAACTCGCTTTTCTTAAATACTGCGATAGGCTGGTACGTGAAAATTTCATATACAACTTACACAAGAGAGAACTGACATACATGAATACTTCTGAAGAGCAGTTTTCAACTCGTTTTGCCCCTTTTATATCAGAGCGAAACGTGCAAGCATTATCCAGAACATTTAATGACGCCATACGAGATATACAGGGAAACACCAATTCTAAAATGGTGCTTTTCGACGTTGCAGTCCGTACAATACTATTAATTAAACAATAAAATAAGTAATTTTAACTAACAAATAACATTCACTATGAAAACATTCTTGGAGCAGATAGCAGAAGCATATTACAAAGAAAACAAACAGGAAATGGCTGACATCTGTTTTGTCTTTCCTAATAAGCGAAGCTGTGACTTTTTTCAGAAAAACGTTTTGGAAATAAGTAGGAGCAATAATGCCCCGGTAATTCCCAACGTAATAGATATTACCTCTTTTGTGTTAAGAATCACAAACTTTGTAGAACTTACGAGAATTGAGCAGATTTTTTTGCTATATAATTGCTACAGTGAGGTAGTCAACGCTAAAACAAACCAAGAAGGTACTGTTTATTTTGACCATTTTCTCCGTTGGGCTGATATATTGCTGAGTGATTTTAACGATGTGGACATGTGCATGGCAGATGCTGAGCAACTTTTCACAAATGTCAAAAATCTTCAGGAAATCAAGTCTGACTGGATGACACCAGAAATGAAAGATATAATTGATAGATTTTATGGAAAAAAAGAAGAGTATAGCGACAAATTAGATTTAATGTGGAAACATTATCATGGAAATCAAATAGAAGACAGTGATGAGTCCGAAAATAATATGAAGCAATACTTCTATTCCATGTGGATGATTCTGTATGACCTATATACAAAATTCCGCGAGAGTCTTAAAGAAAATCAATTATGCTATACCGGAATGGCATTTCGTATTGCTGCTGAAAATATGAATAACTACTCTAATCGTTTACATCATAAGCGATATGTTTTTATTGGGTTTAACGCTCTATCTGCTGCAGAAAAGACTATTTTTAAGTGGATGAGGGATAATGACAGAGGTGATTTTTATTGGGATGATAATTCCCCTTTCCTTACAGACGGAAATCCGGGAGGGTACTTTGTAAAGACTTTAAAAGAAGAATTTAAGAGTAAAATAACATTAGATTTAGACTCGACTGCTGATAATGATACCAGGATAATTCATTTAGTTGGTGTTCCATCAAAAGTAGGTCAAGTTAAATATGCAGTTGATATTCTAAAACAACTCAATGAGGAACAGGTAATTAATTCAGGTGATGTAAATACAGCAATTGTATTGCCAGATGAGAGATTATGTCCATATCTGCTTCGCTCAATTCCCGCAAAAGGCATTGGCTGTAAGACTAATGAAAGCACCAATGTAAATGTCACTATGGGGTATCCTATGTCTGATTCCCCGGTGTCCTCTCTTATACAAGAAATATTAAAAATGGAGTATAAGTGTAGCGAAAGTAATGGTGAAATCACGTATTTATGTGAAGACATACTATCACTATTATCTCATCCATTAGTAAAAAAAGTGAAGGGCGCTGACATTAAAAAGCTTATTAATAAATTACAATGCCGTCACAGGCAATATTTTAAGAGAAGTGATGTTCTTAAAGACGCTACAAGCATAGATAAAGAATTAGATGTGTCGTGCTTTTTCCCTGATTTTAGAAATGAAATTGAGAAGAAAGATGGCATTAAGATTAATATAGTAGCATCATTGGAGAATATGCTTAATAATATAAGAAAAGCAATCAAAGATGACCCTATGATGGATGCATACATAAACACTTACCTCAAGTGTATTAATCAAATAAATATTCTTCTTTTAAAATATAATATAAACACTGAAAGTGCTACTACATTACATTTAGTTCAGCGGTTAGCATCTACAGAAAAAATTCCATTTAAGGGAGAGCCACTTTCCGGTATTCAGGTCATGGGTGTGCTTGAAACTCGTTCTTTAGACTTTGATAACCTGATATTTTTATCCATGAATGAGAAGGTATATCCGCGTAGAATGTTTAAGAAATCGTTGATACCCTATGAATTACGAAAATGTTTTCAGATTACTACTCCTGAAATGCAAGAAGGCATATTTGCATATTATTTTTATCGCTTGCTAAACAGGTCAAAACGAGTTTATTTACTATATGACTGTACAGAGGGAGGGGAACAGACTGAAATGTCTCGTTATATATATCAGCTGCAGTATATCTATGCGCAAAAGCTAGAACGCTATGAAATAGTTGTGGACAAAATGAATTTTGACTATAATCCTGTTTTGACAAGAAAGATTTCACTGCAAGATAATTCACAAAACGATGTGTTTACAAAAGATGTTTTGAATCGTCTTTATCGCTACACTAATAAGGCGGAGTCCGGGCACAAGTATTTGCTGTCGCCAAGTGCATTGAAAGCTTATATTAGCTGTCCATTAAAATTCTTCCTTGAGTATGTAGCAGACTATAGGGTAGAGAGCGAAATAAAGCCTTTTGTTGACAGTAGTACGTTTGGCACTATCATTCATGAGGCATTACAGACCGTTCATAAAATGATGATATGCAAACGCAAAAGTGAAAATCATGCATATCCTCAAACATTCTATCAAAATGACATAAAAAAAATAATAGACAACGAAGACTTTTTGACAAAATGCGTGGTTTATAGTTTTTTAAAAAACTTTTTACACAGAAAAGAATGTGATATTATTTTTGACAATATTACGATTGATGCTATACCCGAAGAGTTTAGACTTTTGGTAGAAATCATGCGCGATTCTTTTGTCAAAAAAACGTTTGAGAGGGAACTGGAAAGTTTTGAGACATTAGGTATCAAAAACTATCAATATATAGCTTCAGAATATAAGTTTGAATACGGTCTGCCCATTGACGTTAATGATGAAACAAAAGTGCTAATTAAGGGCTTTATAGACAGAATAGATATTGTTACTTTTAATGACGATAATAAAAAGAAAGCTGTCCGCATAATCGACTATAAGACAGGAAACGATGCTTTGAAATTCAAAAGCATAGATGATTTGTTTGGAATAAATCAAAGCAATAATGAAAACCTAATGGGTATATTTCAAGTATTTTTGTACAGTTTGGTTTTCAAAAACAAAATATGTACTGATTTTAAAGACATAGGTATTAATTGCGAATCGCAGGTGATACCACTCATATACAAATTGAGAACTTTGGCAACAGAAGGTATTCAATATATTAAGTCAGACAATGGTGAAATCACTGATTTTTCTATAGTAGAAGGAGATTTCGGAGACGCACTTAAAAATTTGATTCAAAAAATTTTTGATACGAATTGTAATTTCTCTCAAAATAACAATTCATGTAACTACTGTAATTTCAGGTCTATTTGTAATACTGAAAAAAAGAATTTCTTTTGATTTGGCATTTTTTAATAAGACTTATAAATGAAATTAGTACCTTCAATGTTATTAACAGCTATTATTAAATAGGTTCTAACATTATGTGCTCAGGGCTTTATATACATATCCCCTTTTGTCACTCAAAGTGCAGCTACTGTGACTTCTTTTCCACGCCTGCTATGACTAAATATCAGCATGAATATATAAGAGCCTTGCTGTGCGAATTAAAGCTTAGGTGTAACGAAGTCCCCACACCTTTCGATACCGTTTACATAGGTGGCGGTACACCATCCATTCTGGATAAAACCTCAATTACGACGTTACTGGATGGAATAAAGCCATATATAAGCACTGATTTCAGAGAGTTTACTGTGGAAGTTAACCCGGAAGATGTTTCAGAGGACTTCATTGAGACTCTTATCGCAGGAGGTGTTAACCGAATAAGCATGGGCGTCCAATCCTTCGACGATGAGTCCCTTAGAATGGTATCACGCAGGCATTCATCAGCTTGCGCTATTGATGCAATCAATATAATAAAGAATTATGGACTGAACTATAGCCTTGACCTCATTTATGGATTACCAACCGGGCATGAAAACGTATCAATGATTGAGACGTTTGAATATTCGCTAAATAAATTGCTCTCATTTGAGCCTCCACATTTTTCGGCATACCTTCTCTCATACGAGCAGGGGACAAAATTGTACTTCATGCGAGAAAAAGGCGTAATAAAAGAAGCCACCGAAGAGGAAGCGATACAAATGTATTCGCTGCTGTGCAATATAGCTCGCAGTCATGGTTATAATCACTACGAAATATCTAATTTTGCCAAATCTGGGAGTGAGGCTGTGCACAATTCAAAGTATTGGGCTGATAAGCCATACCTTGGAATAGGCTGCAGTGCACACAGCTACGACCTGTCACATCGCCGTTATAATCCGAATAATATTCCGCAATATATCAGAAGCCTGAATGATTTAGGTAGGACTGTATTTGAAACTGAAATTTTAACTTCGGAAGATAAATACAACGATTTTATTATCACATCATTACGTACAAGCGCAGGGCTGGATTTAGAGAAATTCAACCTTTTAATGCCATCTTATCTTAAAGATTATTTCAATCATGCGGCTAAGCCGCTTTTAGCCTTAGGGCAAATTATAAAGCTAAACAATCGTTTTTACATTCCTGAAAATAAATGGCTTGTATCAGACAGCATATTGAGAGACCTAATATATGCGTAAAATTACTGCTCAAACTTAGGTCTCGCTTTTACATTTCTTCCAAAAGTGTTAGGTCTAAATTATCGGCAACACCTTGAGTGATATTTCGGTGAAACTGTCAAATATCATGTCTGCCTTACCTTCAAGTGAATGGCGAGGAAGTGTCGTGGCAAGACCGATTACAGCTCCGGCTTTTGCATTACGTCCTGCAGCAAGTCCTTGAAGCGAATCTTCAAAAACGTAGCAGTGAGAAGGTTCGCAGCTGATTTTTGAGGCAGCAAGAAGATACCCTTCGGGGTTTGGCTTGGATTGCTTTACATAAGAGTCCGTTATTATAGCATCAAACTCATCTTTCATCCATGGTTGCTGGGCAAAAAGACGTTCCATCTTTTTGTCATTACTACTCGTCACTATTGCTGTCTTATATCCCGCTGATTTTAGCTCTTCAAGGAAGTTCTTTACACCATCATAGACAGGATAAACTACTTTTGCCTCGAAATCAATAATTTCATTTGCAAGAGTTTTACGTACAGACTCATCCGGAAAATATTTTGCGAAAATATCCTTCAGAGTAGTACCCTTTATATCAAGGGCAAAAGTAGGAGAAGGTATGCCATACCTCACTCCTACTGCTGCCCAAAATTCTGTATATAAGCGTTCGCTGTCTATCAGTACGCCATCAAGGTCAAATAATGCTCCTAATGTCATTTATTCGGATTTAATAAGCAAACATTGGATATTCATTCATAGTTGCATTTACTTTTGCACGTACTGCTGCTATTACCTTCTGGTCTTCAGGATTTGACAGTACCGTATCAATCATTTCCACGATTTCTCCCATAAGGCTTTCTTTTGCTCCACGAGTGGTTATAGCTGGAGTGCCGAGGCGTATTCCCGAAGTCTGGAAAGGAGAACGACTATCAAATGGTACCATATTTTTGTTAGCGGTGATATCTGCATCAACAAGTGATTTCTCTGCCACCTTACCTGTTAGCTCAGGGAATTTTGTGCGGAGGTCAACGAGCACACAGTGGTTATCAGTTCCGCCTGATACAATTTTATATCCCTTGTCAATAAGTGCCTGAGCCATGGCACGTGAATTTTTAAGTACCTGCTGCTGGTATTCTTTATATTCCGGCTGTAGTGCTTCACCGAAAGCAACTGCTTTGGCTGCAATAACGTGTTCAAGAGGGCCTCCCTGCACTCCGGGGAATACAGCAGAGTCAATAAGTGAAGACATCTTACGAATTTCTCCTTTCTTAGTGACTTTGCCAAATGGGTTGTCAAAGTCACGTCCAATAAGGATAATACCTCCACGAGGGCCGCGCAATGTCTTGTGCGTGGTTGATGTTACTATATGAGCATATTTTAGTGGATTATCAAGCAAACCTGCTGCAATAAGACCAGCAGGATGAGCCATATCCACCATAAAAATAGCACCTATTTCATCTGCAATTTTACGCATACGAGCGTAATCCCATTCGCGTGAGTATGCGCTTGCACCACCTATGATTAGTTTTGGACGTTCGCGTAGTGCAACCTCTTCCATTTGGTCATAATCTACAAGTCCAGTATCTTCCTTTACGTTATATTCAAGCGCATGAAAAACGAGACCCGAGAAGTTTACCGGGCTACCGTGTGAAAGGTGTCCGCCATGTGATAGGTTCAATCCGAGGAATTTGTCTCCCGGGTTAAGAACTGACATAAACACTGCCATATTAGCTTGTGCGCCAGAGTGTGGTTGTACGTTAGCGTATTCTGCGCCAAATAGCTGTTTTATTCGTTCTATGGCTACATTTTCAGCTTCATCTACAACCTGACAGCCACCATAGTAGCGGTGACCGGGATAGCCCTCAGCATATTTATTAGTAAGGCACGAACCCATTGCTTGCATCACTTGTTCACTGACGAAATTTTCTGATGCGATAAGTTCAATTCCTTTTTTTTGACGCTCATGCTCACGGCTTATGATGTCAAAGATTGTGTTGTCTCGTTGCATAATTGTTTTGAGATTTATTTGTTATTATTAATATTTTTTCTTTTAACGCTCCAGCCAAATCTGCCTATTGGCTCTCCCTGGGAATAGTACTCCCCATGGCTGTAATTTATAAGTTTTGCCTTTTGTAAGTCAAAAGAACCTGTTTCCGGGTCAATGTATTTATCGTCAGCTATGACATTCACCACTTGTGCAATCATCATGTCATGGCTGCCCAACGGTATCACTTGCGTCACTCGACATTCTATGGCGAGCGGAGACTCATCGATGTACGGGCATCGATTTTTTACGCCTTGTGCCGGAGTTAGCCCTGTTTCCTTCCATTTGTTATAATCACGACCGGAACGGCACCCCACCCAGTCAGTTGCTTTTGCCATGCTTTCAGTAGTGAGGTTTATGGTAAATTCCATATTCTCCATTATCAATGCATGTGAAAAGCGCTCAGGACGTACAGAAATATAGCACATGGCAGGATTAGTGCATATTGTTCCTGTCCAAGCCACAGTAATCAGATTATTTCGATTTTCATCTCCGCATGTGACTATAACTGCAGGAAGTGGATATATCATAGTGCCCGGTTGCCAATTCTGTTTCATCCTTAGATTATTGTTGCATTTATGGTTGATACTGTATGATTGCAATAATGACACCTGATAATGCCGGCAGAACGGTCTACGATATGAAAACGTGTAGACATTGGTTCATTATTGCAGATACACTTAGGATTATCACATTTGACAAGTCCTACGATAGTGTCCGGCAAAGTCACTTTAAGCTTTTCTACCACTTCATATTCACGGATAATATTTACAACAGCATTAGGTGCTATTATGGCAATACGATTAAGTATATCTTGTGGAAAATACACATCAGCTATCTTTATGATGCCTTTGCGGCACTTTGAGCCCTCGAGGTTATTGCCTATTGTAAGCTGATTGGTTGCATTTTCAAGATTAAGGAGTTTAACTACCTTGAAAAGTGCATTCGTGGGAATATGGTCTATAACAGTTCCGTTTTTAAGAGCTGCTACGGCAAGGGATGACTTTGGATTACTCATGGCTAACATATTTAGATTGTACTTCAGGGGCAAGTATGTCAATACCTAATGCATTGCAGATGATGGCTTGGCGTGCATATAGTCCGTTTTTTGCCTGCTGGAAATAATAAGCCTTTGGGTTTGCGTCGACATCATAGCTTATTTCATTCACACGTGGCAGAGGATGGAGGATTCTCAAATTGTCGCGTGAATTGTTCAGCATAGAGTTGTGGAGAGAATACAAATCCTTAACACGTTCATATTCCACAATGTCTGTAAAACGTTCTTTCTGAACGCGCGTCATGTATATTATGTCTGAACTGTTAATCACTTCTTGTGAGAAATCTGTGTGCTCTACATATTTTATCCCGTTCATTACGCAGAATTCCTTGTATTCTACAGGCATTTTTAGTTCATCACATGCCACAAAGTTAAATTTTGGATTAAAATACTTGAGTGCCATAATCAGTGAATGAACAGTCCGGCCATATTTCAAGTCTCCTACCATCGTAATTGTCAGGTTGTCCAATTTTCCCTGAGTTTTCAAAATCGAGTATAGGTCTAATATCGTCTGCGAAGGATGCTGATTGCTACCGTCGCCGGCATTGATGATTGGAACATCAGTCACTTCAGTTGCGTAGCGAGCGGCTCCTTCAAGGTAATGGCGCATTACGATTACATCAACGTAATTACTTACCATGATAATGGTGTCTTTGAGAGTTTCACCTTTTGATGAGCTGGTAGTGTTAGTGTCGGAAAACCCGATAACTCTTGCGCCAAGTCTATTGGCTGCTGTTTCAAAACTGAGGCGAGTACGCGTGGATGGCTCAAAAAATAGTGTAGCCACCACTTTACCATCAAGAACTTTTAATCCCGGATGGTCTTCAAAATACCTTGCTTGGTCAAGGATGTGCAGTATTTGCTCCTTGGTCAGGTCTGCAATAGAAACAAGACTATGAGGGTTCATCGTTTAGAATGAATATTTAGTTTCCACAAAGGTAAGATTTTTTTTCCACTTATTAAGCAATTACACACTATAATTTTTGTTGTTTGGAATAAAATGCTTAACTTTGTAAAATGAAAAGGAAGCCCCATGCATCATTATATGGATGTGGGCAATTATTATATTGAATATATTTCACAAATGATACACGCTCTCACATTTTTAGGTTATATTTTCAGGCTAATTATTAAGCCGCAAAGCGGATGGGAAGACGTTGGCGAAAGCGGTTATACAAGAGAGCAATGGCTGAGTTCTGGTTTGCTGCCATTGCTGTCTGTGCTTACTTTATCCTGCTTCATCCATGCTTTTTATGGGGAGTTTGTGTTGAATATTGCTTTGCAAGATGCTATAACATCGTTTGTGTCACTATTCGCTTCTATTTTTGTTGCTGATGAAGTTATTAGCATATATGTCAAACAAAAGATTACCACAGATTCCGATGAAGATTTGAATATAATCATCGAAAGGACAAAAATTATGAGTATATTCAATATAGGTTTCTTTGCGCTCATCTTTACGGTGGAGAATCTTGTGCCCTTTGAAAACACTTTGTTCAATCTACTCCCGTTCTGCACCATTTTTTCATTGGCATCTGCTTGGGACTTTATTGGAATAGATAAAGGCAAACATGTTGTTCTTTGCATAGTGACCTGGCTTAGCGCATACTTTCCGGCTTTAGCGATTAGAGAAATTTTTAATCTATTACTTTAATACACAACATATAATGCATTATGAAAATGTTTAAGAAAGATATTAATATAAAAAACAGACGTGCCACTTTTGATTATGAAATTGTGGAAACGTTTACTGCTGGCATTGTCCTGACTGGTACGGAAATTAAGTCAATTCGCGAGGGAAAGGCAAGCCTTGCTGATACATATTGTTACGTCAACAATGGAGAAGTATGGGTAAAAAATATGTATATTGCAGAATATTTTTATGGAACATACAATAATCATACCGAGCGACGTGAGCGCAAATTGCTACTTAATCGCAAGGAAATATCTCGTCTTGAAAAAGACGGCAAAGAAAGTGGGTTTTCAATTATTCCACTTAAACTATTTATCAGCGATAAGGGATATGCTAAACTTGTCATAGCCCTTGCTCGTGGAAAGAAAGAATATGATAAACGCCAATCAATTAAGGAGCGTGAAGATAAACGCGACATGGCGAGATTATTTAAGAAATAATTTTAAACTGAACATATGGGATTTTTTGATTTTTTTTCAAAGGAGAAGAAGAAAGAAACACTTGATAAGGGTCTTGAAAAAAGTAAGCAGGGCTTTTTGAGCAAAATAACTCACCTGATTGCTGGAAGGGATACTATTGATGACGATTTCCTTGATGACCTTGAAGATATCTTTCTGTCGTCTGACGTTGGAGTAGAGACAACTGTCAAAATCATTAATGGAATAAAGGAGCGTGTAAAACGAGATAAATATGTTGGTTCCTCAGAGCTTAATGAGCTGCTTTGCGACGAAATTGTAGATATGCTCACTGCTCACGATAATCGTAAAGAAGAGTTGAAAGATTTTGAGCTACCTAAAACACATAAGCCCCATGTGATTATGGTTGTAGGTGTAAACGGAGTTGGTAAAACTACTACAATTGGTAAATTGGCTCACAATTACAAATCTTCAGGTTATAAGGTTATGCTTGGAGCTGCAGATACTTTCCGCGCAGCTGCTATTGAGCAGCTCGATGTTTGGGGACAGCGTGCCGGAGTGCCCGTGATAAAGCAAAAAATTGGCGCTGACCCTGCGGCTGTTGCTTATGACACCCTTTCATCTGCAGTCGCTAACGATGTTGATGTAGTCATTATCGATACAGCTGGACGTTTGCATAATAAGATTGGACTCATGAATGAGCTTACCAAGATAAAAAACGTGATGCAAAAGGTTGTACCGGATGCACCTCACGACGTTTTGCTCGTTCTTGATGGAAGTACTGGTCAAAACGCATTTGAACAGGCTCGACAGTTTGTGGCTGCTACCAGTGTAAATCAGCTTGCCATTACAAAACTTGACGGAACTGCAAAAGGCGGTGTTGTAATCGGTATATCAGACCAATTCAAGATTCCTGTAAAGTATATTGGGTTAGGAGAAGGCATTACTGACCTTCAAGTTTTCCACAAAAAAGAATTTGTAAAGGCTCTTCTTGGAAAGTAGTTGCCATACTTTTTTATTTGAAATCCAAGCATTTCGATTAGGTGAAGATTTATGAAAATTGATATAATTTCATTAGGTTGTTCAAAAAACCTCGTGGACTCTGAGCGTCTAACCAAAAGGCTTGAAGACCTTGGGCATAAAGTTTATTTTGAACCGAAAAAGCCTATGGGCAAAGTTGTAGTCATAAACACTTGTGGTTTTATTGGTGATGCAAAGGAAGAGTCAATAAATACCATATTGGAGGCAGTGCAACTAAAAAATGACGGCGTTTATAAATACGTTTACGTTATGGGTTGCCTTTCTGAGAGGTACAAAAATGAATTACCACAAGAAATTTCTGAGGTTGATAAATGGTATGGAAAATTTGACTGGGAAAATCTTATTCAGGAAAGTTGCCGGTGGGATAAGAAGAGTGCTAAGAAAAAAAGCGAACATACTCTTACTTACGATAGAATTGTAAGCACGCCGAGTCATTATGCATACCTTAAAATTGCAGAAGGCTGTAACCGGTATTGCGCTTTTTGCGCAATACCTCTAATCACAGGCCGATTTACTTCACGTCCTATTGAAGAAATTGAAAATGAAGTCAAAATGCTTGTTTCTCGAGGCGTGAAAGAGTTTAATGTCATTGCACAGGATTTATCAAGTTATGGTGTAGATATTTATGGAGAAATGCTTTTGCCACAACTTATTGAGGCTCTCGCACAAATCCCCGGTGTAGAATGGCTGAGACTGCACTACGCCTATCCTGCACAATTCCCATACGAAGTGCTTGATATCATGGCAAAATATCCTAATGTGTGCAAATACCTCGATATTGCCCTTCAGCATTCAAGTGATTTAGTGCTTGATAATATGCGCCGACACTTTACTGGTTCTCAAACAGTAGAGCTGATAAATCTAATTCGTAAAAAAGTACCTGGCATTCATATCCGCACAACTCTCATGGTCGGATTTCCAGGTGAAGGCGAACAGGAGTTTCAGGATTTGCTGCAATTTGTAAAAGATATGCGATTTGAACGAATGGGCGCTTTTACATACTGTGAGGAGGAAGATACATTCGCTGCAAAGAATTTTGAAGATAGCATACCGGAAGAAGTTAAACAAGCAAGGCTTGATGAACTTATGGCACTTCAGGAGCAGATTTCAGTTGAAATTCAGGAGCAAAAAGTCGGCACCATCCAGAAAGTTATTATTGATGGTATTGAAGGTGATATGTATGTCGGCAGAACTCAATATGATTCTCCGGAGGTTGACCCTGTTGTTCTCATTGACTCTGACGTTGATTTGGTAATTGGCAATTTTTACGATGTTAAAATCACGGCCGCTATGCCATTCGAACTGATAGGTAAAATTACAGAATGATGGGTCAAACTCATAATTATTCTTATCTTCAGTCTCTGGGGAACCTCAGTGAAAACGATGTGACATCCCTGCAAGCTGCGGACAAGTGTCTGAGAAATAATGTCCCATTTGTCCTTTTTGCACTTCCTGGAATAGAACACTATACATTTTTTGCCAATCCTACCGGCAGAAAAAGCGACCAATGCTTTCTTATTGTCCCATGGCTTCAAAAATATGCATCTGCAGTCAGGATTTATCGAGAAAAATCTGCTAAAGATATACTTCACTCTAACTACCATTTTGGCTTTCATGAAAGTGACTTCCCAATGTCTACTGATAAGAAAGAATATCTTTCTAAACTCAAATTATTGATTTCAGATTTGCAAAAGACAAATGGCAAGACTGTGATTTCTCGCGTAATTACTGAAGATAGTGTGCATATAGATTACATTTCTCTCGCTGTAAGGCAGTTTCAGTGCTATCACGATACTTTTCGCTTTATGTATTTTACTCCTCAAACCGGAGCATGGCTCGGCACGTCTCCTGAATTATTGCTTGATTTTGACAAAGAGAGCAATAACTTCTCAACGATGTCGCTTGCCGGTACTCGAAAAGGAACTATTGACGAAGAATGGGACGATAAAAACGTAATAGAGCAGAATTATGTTGCCAAGTACATCGCAGATACTCTGACTGGAAGAAATATTTCGTTCAGAATTAAGCATGAACGTGATGTGAGATTCGAGCCGGTTGCACATATTTGCGACGTTTTTAGTGGCAATATTGAAAATGGAGACTATATAGGTTTAATTGACTCTTTATCCCCTACCCCGGCTCTTTGTGGCTACCCATTGCAGGACGCTGTAAAGCACATTAGTAAACTTGAAGCGCATTCTCGTCGGTGCTATGGAGGTTATATTGCATTTGACACTGGGCGACGCTTTATTGCCCATGTCAATCTGAGATGCATGAATTTTGATAAAACTTCTTACAGTGTATATGCAGGAGGCGGCATTACACGAAATTCCATTCCAGAGCAAGAATGGAATGAGACTGAAAATAAATGTGTTACACTTTTAAATAATATTGAATTAAATAAATTATAACATCTTTTTCTATTTTATGAAAGCAAATTATTATTACTTATTGCGTAATGTATTTATCTGCGTATGTTTAGCATTAGGTTTTACTCTATTTGGAAATAATATTGGCGAACTTGATAATGCTTCAAAATCATATGAGAGTTCTATGGCAATTTCAGACTCTTTACAATGCATTGAAATTGACCGCCAATTGAATGAACTTAATGAAAAGTATGAAACTGCACTTTCACAATCTAATGTTATGCGTCTTGAAGCTGAAAAAGATGTGCAACAACTATGGACTGTGATTTTTACAGGTATTATCGCAGTACTTGTCTTGGCGGTCTTTTTATGGTGGAAAATTAGTAGAAGTAGACAAAAGAGAGAAGCTGAACTCCGCTATTTAAAAGGACAAATAGATGCTATCGATCAAGAGCGCGCAAGGCTTGCAGCAGAGCTATACGACGGCATCTGCAGTGACCTGACTGACATTTTCATGCTTATGCAAAGTGAAAATACTGGCAAAGAAGAGATTATGCGCTTACTTAACGAACTTAATATAGAAGTTCGTGACATTTCACATAGCCTAATGCCACCTCGTTTTGAAGATGTTACACTTAGTATGTTAATATATGCTTTGGCTGCAAAAAGCAATGGCTTAATTGGTGTGGATTGTGGTATTGAGCCGGATATTGATAAGACCGATTGTTTTCATATTTATAGGATAATAAAATCACTGCTACAGAACATTCGTAAACATTCTGCTGCTACAATCATAACCGTTAAAATACGCCCAAAATCTATTTCTATTATAGACAATGGCACGAAATTCAATCCTATGCAGGCATTCGGACTTGGACACGACAATATACAACGTAGGCTTAAGGCTGTTGACGGAATGATGAAATTTTCGTATGATGACGGTAAAAATGTTGCCACTATTATGCTAAAATAGAGGTAATATGTTTTAAACTTATTTTAACAATTTATTTATATATTATTCAGAAATAAATTATAATTTTGCAATGAGATATATGATTTCTTCATTTTTATCTCTAACTAAGTGAATTGACAATATTAAATCTAATAACAATCCTACTTGAGAAATGACAGACTTTAATGAACTAATAGAGAACCTCATTCATCAATCCGGAGCAATAGACATCGCTGAGGCTGAGTTTAAACGTATGCTTGCCGATGACAATGATTTGCGAAGAGAATACAAGGATTGGTGTGATGAAATGGGCTATACAGAGCGTAAAGGCTTCAGTGACTATGCTGAAGAGTACATTTCTAATCGCGAAGAAAAATATGACTCTTTGACAGATTATGACCAATAACTACAATTTGCGTTTCCCGGCTGAATGGGAAAAGTGTGATGCAGTACTTCTTTCTTGGCCACATGCCGGGACAGACTGGGAATATATGCTCGACCGTGTCACTGAGTGCTACATTAATTTGGTTTCTGCAATCTCTGAATTTTCACCTGTGATTATTGTAGTTCCGGATGCTGAAATTGTCAAAAAACATTTACCAACTGAAGTGATGAATAACGTGACCGTTTACGAAATGCCCACAAATGACACATGGGCTCGTGATTTTGGTCCCATCACTCTCGTTGACTCTGCCGGTTTCCCTACTCTATTAGACTTTAAATTTAATGCTTGGGGACTGAAATTTGCAGCTGATAAAGATAACCTTATCACTTCAAACCTTGTAGCTATAAATGCTTTAAATGGCAATTACCAAAATCACCTTGGATTTGTTTTAGAGGGTGGTTCTATTGAGACCGATGGCAAGGGACTGCTTCTTTCCACGTCGGAATGCCTCCTTTCCAAAAACAGGAATGGTGATAGGTCAAAGGCTGAGATTGAAAATTATCTTAAGTCTGTGCTCAATATAAAAAAGCTTCTTTGGCTTGACCACGGATATCTTGCTGGTGATGATACCGATAGCCATATTGACACTTTGGCTCGTCTTGCTCCTGGCAGTACTATCATTTATGTAAAGTGCGATGATACCGAAGACGAGCATTACGTCGCTCTGTCTGCTATGGAGGCACAACTTAAGGAGTTTACAGACTCTGACAGAAACACATTCTCATTAGTACCCGTACCACTCCCCGACCCAATTTATGAAGATGGAGAACGACTTCCAGCTACCTATGCAAACTATCTCGTAACAGATAAAGCTGTTTTTATTCCCGTATATGGACAGGAAAAAGACAGTATTGCTATTGAGAAAATTAGCTCTGTTTTTAAAGATAAAACTTGTGTACCTGTTGATTGCAATGCGCTCATACGTCAGCATGGCTCATTGCATTGTGTCACCATGCAAATTATTAAAAGACTATAGATTAGTTAAGAGATGAAACTTATAGCAATAAAATTTTTTGTAGCTACGATAATATTATTTGCGATATTATTAACAGGGCAGCTCTTTTTTGAGGATGAAATACACTGGATGCAAGCTGCTGTCACGGCTCCTATTGGAGGCATTCTCATGACTGCAGTGCAATATTTCTTTTTCGACAGAAAAAAGTAAACAATATTTCATACAAAAAAATAGCGTGTCCATTTTTTTAACCTATAAAATCCCTCGTTCGGGCGTAATATCAAGGCCGGCGGCTTCGACAAGTTGC
>JBJECS010000109.1:0-17251 GCA_051871335.1 Muribaculaceae bacterium
AGTGTCAGCCCAAATTTTGATTGCTCATAAAATTTTTACCGGACAGCAATAATTTCAGAACATTACCGCAAAAAAGAGGCTCCACCATTCGGTGAAACCTCTTGTATACTTATTTCATCTAAATGATTATTCTGCAGAATTAGCGAGTGGAGAAGGAGTGGTATAAACGCGCGCTGCGAGCTCCTGGTCAAGCATATAGTGACCCATGCCATTGTCACCGATGAGTGTGAACTTGTCGATAAGTTCCTGAGCATTTTCTTCCTCTTCTACCTGCTCTGTAACAAACCATTTCAGGTGTTCGCGAGTAGCATAGTCTTTTTCCTCCTCTGCAAGAGCATAGAGATTGTTGATAAGTGCTGTGACCTTGCGCTCATGTTCAAGAGTTGCCTTGAATGCCTCAAGTGGGCAGCACCATTCTGTTGGAACTTCTGCTATTGGCTTTAGTACTACTCGACCGCCACGGCTGTTGATATAGTTCATAAATATAGTGGCATGGTCTTGTTCCTCCTTAAATTGGATTCTAAACCAGTTTGCCACGCCAGGGCGACCTGCTGCTTCAAAATTCATGCCCATAGAAAGGTATAGGTATGCTGACCATAGTTCCGCATTAATCTGCTCGTTGAGAGCATCTTCCATTTTTTTGCTAAGCATAATTGTAATGTTTTATTTGATTGATAATTAGTTTTTGGATTGTCTGCGTATTTCGTATTTTTTATCGTTCACTTCACACACAAATGTCTGCTTGTCTGCAGCCATCTCAATATCGTCTATTTCCAGCATGACTGCTGCCTTGTCGGCAAAAATATTTTTAATTTTCACCTCTACATTGTGCGCTATCATTTGCCTATAATTCATGGCTGTTGAATCTGCCTCTGTAAATGGCACATTTGGCAGCAATACAGCATCAGAACCAAAAGACGCAGTCACAGATGCCGGGTCATACCTTACTGTGATTTCGTCATCATCTGTAGCCTCCCAAGTACCTCGGGCATTAACTATACCGGAAGCGGAGAATGTTGTAGCTTGAAGAAAACCCTGGTCGGAGGTCAGAGCACTGGTAATAGTGACGAGACCTTCGAATACTACATCTCCACCCGCTTTGTCTTCTGCCTTAGTGACGTGGAAAGTGCGCATAACTGTCGTACTTGACTCACTGCCGGTTTCTAACTGTGTAGGAGCAGACGCCCACGTGCCTACTACATCTTCTGCGAGCTGCTCTTTGCCGTTGCAAGAACTTAACGCAAATATCAGCGTTGCCGTCATTAGTGAAATAATAGTCCTTTTCATAATTAGTCTTATTTTGGTCGTAAATCTTTGCGGTTATAGTATAAACGTCACAGATATGAAAATGTTTTACCTTTTGCCGAAAATATGGTCAAAAATTATCTTTGTCGCGCCTATATTCTGTTTGATATAGTCTTTCGCTATCTCCGCAGCCTTACCTCGCGCACCTTCGTCTGTCGTTAGGCGAGTGAGTATCTCCGACGTTTCTGCTGTATTTGAGACACTGAATGCGCCACCAAGGGCTATCAAATCCTTCGCTTCCTTAAATTTTCCATATTTCGGACCAAACACTATCGGCATTCCATACACTGCTGCCTCATTGATATTGTGTATTCCTGTGCCGAATCCACCGCCGATATACGCTATTTTACCATAGCGGTAGATGGTTGATAGTTTTCCGAAAGAGTCTATAATCAGTCCGCGCACCTCAGGAGCCTTGCCCGTTGTGTTAAATTCATGCTCATATTCAGACAGATACATCACGCGACCGCTCTTTACACCGTTTTTGAGCAACTCAAGCCGGTGGTCATTAAATTCATGAGGCGCTATGATAAACGTCACTTCAGGGTGAGAATTTAGCCAGCCAAGATAATGGATTTCATCTGCATGCCAACTGCTGCCGAAGATGACATCTACTCCACTTCCGCCACATAGCTTTTCTATGCCCGCAATATATGCCGGCGAAGATACTATCTGTGTCACGCGGTCAAAGCGTGTGTCTCCTGCCACTGTGACGCGCTCAATCCCTATAGAGGCAAGCAAGTCTGCCGATGCCTGGTCTTGAACAAATAGGTGGTCGTAACACTTCAATACGTTTCTCATAAACCCGCCAAATGGCTTGAAAAACAGCTGTTTAGGGCGGAATATCGCAGATATGATAAACGTTGGCACTCCTCGATGCCGCAGACCTTCAATATAGTTGCCCCAAAACTCATATTTTATGAAAATCGCCATCTTGGGGCGCAACAAGTTCAGAAAATCGTTCGCATTTTCTTCCGTATCAAACGGCAGATAAGCCACTGCATCAACCTTGTCGTAATTTTTCCGCACCTCATAGCCTGATGGTGAGAAAAACGTGAGCACTATTTTCTGCTTCGGGTCATGAGCCTTGATAAGCTCGATTAGGGTGCGAGCCTGCTCAAATTCACCCAGCGATGCCGCATGAACCCATATTGGCATATCCATGCGGTCCAGTGTGCGGGTAAGATAATCAAGGGTCTCTTTCTGACCCTTAATCATCTTCGATATTTTATGGCTTTTTATGGCTGCCAACTTAGCGGCGCAAGCGTAAAGTCTGATAGCAGTATTGTATAGCCAATTCATTGCATTTACGTGAAATTCGCGTGGTTTTATATCGTATTTATGCTTCAGGCAATTTTATATTCTCAATTCCGACCTTTATGCGGCGGATTGTCTCTTCTTTGCCCATCAGCTCTGTGATGTCAAACATATGCGGTCCCTTACATTCACCCACTACCGTGAGGCGGAACGCATTCATCACGTTGCCCATATGATAGCCATGCTCTGTTATCCAGCCCAATACTATCGGCTCGGCGGCTGCACTTGAGAAATCTTCTATCCCTTGTAGCACACATATAAGCTCTTCCATTATTTGAGGCATCTGCTCAGACCAGCGTTTTTTCACCGCCTTTGGTTCATACTCTGTTGGCGCTACAAAGAAAAATTTCGCCTGTTCCCATAGGTCTTTCACAAAACTTATGCGGTCCTTGACCATCGCAACAGCTCGAGTCACGTATTCCATGCCGAAATCATCAGGATTTACGCCATGCGCACGAAGAACTGCTACAAACTTCTCCGCCAACACTGCATCGTCAAGCTGCTGAAGATAATGACGGTTAAACCACTTTCCTTTCTCAAAATCAAACTTCGCTCCCGCGCGTGCACACCGGTCAAACGAGAATTTTGCCACCAGCTCATCCATGCTCATGATTTCTGTGTCATCACCCGGATTCCAACCCAGCAATGCAAGGAAATTTATGACTGCCT
Organism: Muribaculaceae bacterium; assembly: GCA_051871335.1. Lineage (GTDB taxonomy): Bacteria > Bacteroidota > Bacteroidia > Bacteroidales > Muribaculaceae > CAJUPY01. Next base: position 3,292 of record JBJECS010000109.1, read on the forward strand.
CCGGCAGATAGCCTGACTCGCGGTAACCAGATGAAATCTCGCCACTCTTCGGGTCATGCCATTCAAGTGGGAACACAGGGAAACCGAGCCTGTCGCCATCGCGCTTGCTCAGCTTGCCCTTGCCGTCGGGCTTTAGCAGAAGTGGCAGGTGCACAAACTGCGGCATCGTGTCTTGCCATCCAAACGCCTCATAAAGAAGCACATGAAGTGGTGAAGACGGCAGCCATTCCTCGCCGCGGATGACGTGCGTCACCTCCATAAGGTGGTCATCCACAATATTTGCCAAGTGATAGGTTGGCAGGTCATCCGAACTCTTATAAAGCACCTTATCATCAAGGATTGATGAATTTATCACCACCTTTCCGCGGATTAGGTCATGAACCTCTACGTCGCGACCCGGATTTATCAGAAAGCGCACAACGTATTTTTCACCAGCTGCAATCAGCGCATCCACATCTTCCTTGCTCATTGTGAGCGAATTTCGCATATTGACGCGCGTTGACGCATCATACTGGAAATTTGGATTGGCTGCATGTGCCTGCTCCAATTCTTCAGGAGTGTCAAAAGCTATGTAAGCCTTACCGGCATCAAGAAGCATTTTCACATGTTCACGATAGATATCGCGGCGCTCACTCTGCTTGTAAGGTCCATAATTACCTCCCTCGCGAACTCCTTCATCTATTTTTATTCCAAGCCACGCAAGTGACTCATTTATATAATCTTCCGCCCCGGGTACATAGCGGCGTGAGTCTGTGTCTTCTATTCGGAGTATCATTGTGCCGCCATGCTGGCGTGCAAACAAATAGTTATAAAGGGCAGTTCTTACACCGCCAATGTGTAGCGGACCGGTGGGTGACGGAGCAAACCGCACTCTTACCGGACGCTGATTATTCTCATTGTTAGCCATTTCTGTGATTTTGAATATTCTCTGCAAAATTACGCAAAATTTGTGATATACCGAATTTTTTACTCTAAAATCTCATTTTCCACCCCAATTCAAGTATTTAGTAATAATCAAATCTGTATTTAGAGTCCTACCACATTTCTCAATATCCACCATGCGAAATACAACACAATATATGTCCACAAAGTGTATCTGTGAAAAACCACTCGTTTTAATCCGTCAAAAACATGTTTGTAATTATACCACGAGCACAAAACAGACAAAAAAGCATATGGCAATGAAATAACAAAAAAATAATTATGCCGTATGGCACACTCAAAATCGCCATGCAGCAATGAATACAATGCCCGTTGAAAACCACATGCCGGACAATCCGTTTGCGTTAATAATTTCCACGGGCATCGTAAAGATAAATTTGATACGTTAGGGTTAAAATTGTAATACAGAAACACTACTCCCATCACAAATACAGGGAATAAGTATGGCATTACCACATTAATCCTTCGCATACTTTACATCATTGAAACTCCAAAAGCGATAAGGAATAGAACATAAAGAACCATTACTACAGCAGAGGCTACTGCTCCTATAATTGCAAATTTCTTAGCTTTGTCTGAAGCTTCTTGAGCTCCCTGATAGTCTCCTTGAGAATAAAGACTGTCTACTTTTGTTGCATAAATGATTGATACAATTCCTAGTGGTAGGCAACATAGCACTGTACAAAGTATTGCCCATACGAGGTTACTGTCTGGTTTTCTGGGTGCTTCCATTTAGTTGGTTTTTAAATTGTTAATATTTAGAAAATAAAAGTAAAAAATACGACATTTTAAACCACAATATGACTGGTTTTCAATTTATTTTGGCAAATTTACAAAAAAATTACCCCCCCGAAATAATTAACTCAATTTAACCAATATTCATCTATATTAACATAATTCACCCAGATAGCGTTCTTTCATCCCCCCCCCAATATAATAAATTAGCCATGGATACAACCTGACGTATTCTAAGTCACCATCAACATATCCATTTTTACATGGGCTATTTTTTAGGTCTATCATATTCCTTATTGCATATTATTAGGGGTTCATTTGAGTTTGAGTTTACGAATATTCTAGCAAAAGACCAATTTTTAAAGTAAAATCCAAACGCCATCATTGTCCTTGCCTTCATGCTTTAGTCTTCCGAGTCTTTGCAAAGTGGAAAGGTCTCGTTCTATGGTGCGTTGACTCACCGACAGCATCTCCGACATTCGGGGTGTCTGAAGGGGCAAAAATGATAGTTTGGACTTGAGTCGGGGTTGATTTGAATTTGGGTTTCAATTCAACCCTATACCCATCCAACGCCTTTGTCTCATTGCAGATGCGTGTTAGTCCACTGCCTCGCTTTTCCATATAGTCAAACTGTGCCATCACATTCGCAAGGATAGAATACTATAAAAGCCTTGCAGCTGACGATGATTAATACTTTTGGTGTTAAGAAAAATGTCCATTCCGGCATCATGCAGTCGCAAGTCCCGCCTGACGATTTGTTTAGGAAATAATAAATTAGCCCTCTAAATATGCCTTAAAAAGCGAGATTTAGAGGACCAATTTTTCTATAGCTGCTATTTTATGTTGTCTAAATAACAATTTTCACAACCTTGCCCCCAACTTTCACGATATACATTCCGCCTTTGAGTGAAACTTCAGCATCATAGCCGGTATAAACTTTTGCGCCGGAAAGATTATAAATTTCGATTATTTCATTATTGCGATTTGTAATCATACCATTTTCAACGGAAATATTGCTGTCTTCAATAGCGATTTCTTCCACTCCACCGATATTGAGGAAATCTTTCCACTGGTCAGCTGCTTTGTATGCTTCCAGTGATTCCTCAGGCACTATAAGAGAACAAGCTCTCTTATCTACACCATAAAAAACAGCATCTCCTAATGAAGGTGGTGTGATGGCATCACATTGTATTGATGTCAATCCTCCACAACTGCCAAAAGCAGAGTTCCCAATGGATGTAACGGAATTTGGTATAGTTACTGAAGTCAAACTGTTGCAATCCCAAAATGCATAACCACCAATAGAAGTGACGGAATTTGGAATTTCTATTGAGGTTAATTGGGATAAACGATAACATAAATTTGCTGGAATCTTTTTTACATTTTCTCCTATTGTGAATGATGTAATATTTTCACAACCAGTCCATGTTGCATTGTATAAATTTGCACAGTTTTCCGCATTGAATTGTACCGTTTTTAGGCTTGAACAATTACTAAACGCACCATTACCAATAAATGTAACGGAGTTTGGTATTGTTATAGAAGTTAATCCCCAGCAAGCATCAAATGCATTTTCGCAAATAGATGTTATAGAATTTGGTATTTCAATTGATGTTAAATTTGAACACCATGCAAATGCGTGGTCGCTTATGGATGTTACGGTATACTTTTTTGCACCAAATGTTACTTGGATTGGAATTATAACATGACCACAATATTCATCATAATTTTCGAATGAAGAACTACCATAATAAGTCACAGAAACACTAACCCCATCAGAGTTTTTATTGTAATAAATACCATCAACTTCAAAGTCATGAGCAAATCCGACAACTGAAAAACATAGCACTATGGAAGTAAGGCAAATCTTTTGTAGAAAATTCTTCATAGGTTGTTATACATATGCCTCAGCTCCCCGGATGGCGGTTTTAAGGTTTTACAATAAAAAAGCGTGAGAGCCTGTACTGTTGCTCATTCCGCTTTCGGAGGCTCTAGAATTGCCCCATTCTTGACTCCTAATGAAATTTTCCAGATTTCCGAATGCCAAAAATGAGCGTCAAGTAAACGCTTTTACAAAATGTCTCGCATCCCGCCCGCAGGACCCGACCGGGCTTCTGCTTGCGGTCTGCATTGCAAAGTTAGTATTATTTTGATTTACAGCAAAATATTTCATCAAAATTTTATTCTTATCCTCCGCACGCACTCCCACAAATCATCCGCTTACACTCTCCACCACATTTCTTCTCATTTTGCCGAAAGTGTGAAATTTTACTATAAAACAAGTCCGAAAATGTGAATTTTCAGCCATAAAATAGCCCTAAAGTGTGAAATTCCACCCTAAAATCATTCCGAAAATGTGAAATATTTTGTATCTTTGCACAAAACTTATACAATACGGCAAAATGGAAAAACTCCTCAAAAGAAAAATTGACAGCTACCTCAAACAGTGGAAAAAATCCGAAGACAAGATGCCACTAATCGTAAAAGGCGCACGACAAGTCGGCAAAACTGCTTCTATCATGGCTTTCGCTGATGCTAACTATAAAAACGTCATAAAAATCAACTTCGTGGAGCAACCTGCATTCTGTCGCATTTTCAACGACGGATTTGAAGTTAGCAGCATTATTAAAAACATTTCACTCATAAACCCGAATTGGCAGTTTTCTGAGGGCGACACACTCATTTTCTTCGATGAAATGCAGAACTGCCCTTCTTGCGCTACTGCACTGAAATTTTTCAAGATTGACGGCAGATACGACATTATCTGCTCAGGGTCGCTAATGGGTATTAATTACAAGGACATTGAATCTAACAGCGTCGGATATAAGACCGACTATGAAATGCGCTCAATGGATTTTGAGGAATTTCTGTGGGCTAAGGGGTATAACGATGAATTTGTGGATGAACTGTTTAGCCACATGGTAAATGTCAAGCCCCTGTCTGAACTTCAAATGGAACGACTCACAAGCCTTTTCCTTGAATACACTACCATAGGTGGAATGCCGGCTGTCGTTGATAGTTTTGTGAAAAAAGACAATTATAGCGGTACTTCTCAGATGCAACGCCAGCTGCTAATAGACTATGAAGAAGACATTACCAAATATGCTATTGGGCTCGACAAAGCAAAAATCAAATCCATTTATCACCACATCCCGGTTTTTCTTGCTAAAGAAAATAAGAGGTTTCAGATTACTAAAATCTCAAAAAACGCTCGAAATCGTGACTATATCGGCACTATTGAATGGCTCGCCGATGCCGGTATAATCAACATCTGTTACTGTATGGCTTTCCCGGAACTGCCTCTCAAAGGCAACTACGACCCAAAATCTTATAAACTGTATTTTAAGGACACCGGGCTGCTCATTGCTTCTCTTGATGAAGAAGCGCAGCAAGACATTAGGCTTAACAGAAACTTCAATACTTATAAGGGTGCCATCTTTGAAAATATTGTCGGGGATATGCTCGTGAAGCAAGGATACGCCCTTTATTACTACAAATCTGAAAACCCTGCCATCGAAATTGACTTCTTTGTCCGTAACGCCAACTCTCTTATACCAATAGAGGTAAAAGCATCAGACGGAACTTCCGTTTCTATGAAAAAACTTATTGTTGGTGAGAAATTTCCTGACGTAAAATTCGGAATTAAGTTTTGCCATAAAAATATCGGATTTGATGGCAATGTATACACATTCCCTTATTTCCTAACTTTCCTTCTAAAACGTTTTTTGGCAATATAATCACTTAAAATTCCACGTTATCGTCCCCTTCTGATTGCGACTTCCTTCAGCTACAGCCGAAAACTTTGTCGCACGCGTTGCTGCTATTGTGCGGTTTCTTATCTGACTGTCACCAGAAGCCGCACCATCACCGCCGGCATACGTCGCCTCTATCACCTCACCCTTCGCATTGACCACGACAGACACTCGTATCGTACCGGACTTTCGGCTGCTGTTCTTGCCCCAGCTCACTATACTGCGACCGGCAAGGTCATGCCCTGCTGAACCCTGAGGACTCCCTGACACCGCATCACCGCTGTCTGTGCCACTGATACCGTTTCCGCCGCCGTTGCCACCAAACTTCATCTGATTGTTTATCTTGTCGCGTGCCGCTTGCTCACGTCGCGCCCTTTCTGCCGCTTCAAGTTCCTCACGAGTAGGTCCTTGCTTTTCCGGCTGCGGCTTTTTCACTTCCTGCGCTGGAGACGGATTTTCGCTGGTCACAACTGGCGCTGGTGTCCCCTGTTCTCCTGCATTTTCCATATCGTGAGAATCACTCACCGATTCACCCGACGCACCATTATCTTTCGGCGCATCTGCCGGGCGAACATTCGTTATCATGTCGCCTAAGTTTATATAGTCGCTCACAAGCAGGATTTCTGTCGAATCTTCCTCAAGGCGTGGGTCATCTGCATCTTGAGGTGGCCAGCTGAGATAGCTGCTGCAAAAAGTCAGCAGCAACACCAGGTGAAATAGTGCCGCGATGCCTGCTGCAATCAGTCTGTCTCTTTTATTTGAATCCATAGCGAGCCTTTTTGTTTTCTATTTTCGCGGTTTGGCACTCTTAGGCGCCGGCTTGGTCGCAAGAACCATTTTCAGGTTATGTTCTGCACCGATATTCAGGATTTCTACCACTTTCCCATACGGAACACTCTCGTCTGCATACAGTGCTATATACCCTTCCGGGTCTTGCTCTCGCGCAAGCATCAGGAATGTAACCAGCACCGACGGATTCATAGGCTGGGGCTCCTCACCGCCATACGACGCATACAGGTTCTCATCAGCATCTATATATACGGTTGTCGCTGGCTTTATTGCCGTCTGCTCCGAACTTTGGGGTAAATTCACCTCCAGTGCCGTCGGAAACACAAAGGTTGACGTGACCATGAAAAAAATCAGCAGTAGGAAGATGACGTCTGTCATTGACGCCATTGAAAATCCCGACTGCATCTCGTGTTGACGTTTTATTGCCATTGTCAGATGTCTTTATTCTGCCGGCTCATTCAGCAAGTCCATAAATTCCATTGACTTTGTCTCAAGCATATTCATCACAGAATTTATGCGAGCTACAAGGTAGTTATATGCAAACAGGGCGATAATTCCCACTATCAGTCCGGCTACCGTGGTCACCAGTGCCGTATAAATGCCGCTGGAAAACGTCGCTATATTTGCCGCAGTCCCTTGGCTCGCTATGTCAAAAAATGCCTGTACCATTCCTATGACCGTTCCAAGGAATCCAAGCATTGGGGCTCCCGCTGCTGTGGTGGCAAGCCATGGCAACCCTTTTCCAAGTGCCGCCACCTCAATATTTCCCGTATTTTCTATCGCCACAAGCACATCACTCATCGGGCGACCTATGCGGGTTATGCCTTTTGCTATCAGCCTTGAATATGGCGAATTGTCTTTCTTGCATAGGTTCATCGCAGACTCTATCTCTCCCTCGTGGATATAGTCCTTTATACGCTTCATAAATGTCTCATCATGCTTTGTCGCCCGGTTTATAACTATCGCCCGCTCCACAAATATGTAAATGCAAACCAGCGACAGTATCAGCAGCGGTATCATCAATATGCCGCCCTGAGTACACAGCTCCCACACTGAAAGCTCCACCTCATTTACTGCCGGAGCCACGCCTGCGCCTTCGCTCAACACTTCATTTACTGTATCTACAAATTCCGGTGCTATCATATCATTTTATTTTTTAAGACATTCTTTATACTGGCGAATTGTTTCTTTCAGACCAAGGTACAGCGCATCTGATATCAGAGCATGACCTATCGACACTTCATCAAGGTAGGGAAGCTTCTCACTGAAAAATCTCAGATTTTCCAGATTCAGGTCATGACCGGCATTCACGCCCAGACCCGCATTGTGTGCCGCGCGGCTCGCCTCCACAAATGGCGCAACTGCCGCTTCTCTGTCTGTTCGGTAATGGTCTGCATATGGCTTCGTATATAGCTCTACTCGGTCAACCCCTGTGCGTGCTGCCGCCTTTATCTGCTCTACATCCGGATTCACGAATATCGACGTCCGTATTCCTGCCTCATTGAGCCTGTCTACTACCTCAGTCAGGAAGTCTATATTCTCGGTCACGTTCCATCCGCTATTCGAAGTCACCTGCGACGGTGCATCGGGTACTAACGTCACCTGCTCCGGGCGCACCTGAAGCACAAGCTCCATAAATTCCGGTGCCGGATAACCCTCGATATTAAACTCTGTCTTAACCAGCGGACGTAGTTTATACACATCATCTCGGCGGATATGCCTCTCATCAGGGCGTGGATGTACCGTTATCCCATTCGCACCAAACGACTCGCAGTCTACCGCCACCTGCTGCACGTCGGGAACATTCTCTCCCCGCGCATTTCGCAGCGTCGCTATCTTGTTTATATTTACACTTAGGTTCGTTGTCATATCTCTAAAAAATATTTGTAGGTCTAAAAAATTCTTCCTACTTTTGTAGACCTGTATTTTAAGAGTGCAAAAATACTCAGAATTATTAAATTTTAGAACAATTTGGACTTAAAAAATCATATTATTTCTAAAAAAGACGGTTCTGCACCAGTTAAGGGCGATTTATTCGACCGTCGTTTCCCCGTTAACATCGACGCTACGGAGATGGTTATCGCTTGCGACCCTGACGATTACAGCGCCGCACTAATCGCGCGCGCCGTCGAAGATTGCAATGCTCACGTCCTGAACCTTAACCTCACCGGAGAGCGCACCGACAAGGGAGACCTCATCGTTGACATCCGCGTCAATCACCGTAACGGAGACCATATCGCTCGCTCACTCGAAAGATACGGTTTTGAAGTCCTCGACTATGCCGGCACTGACGACGATGACGACGACACCGCTCGTGAACGTGCTCTCGAAATTCTTAAAATCCTCGACATTTAACACTCCTCCATAAAGCATGATTACTATCGCAGTTTACGGCAGCAGACGACAGGGAGAAAAGACTCCACTCGTCGACACGCTCCTTCGAAGCCTTTCTATACACGGATGCCGACTCGTCCTTCACTCTAAAATATACTCTTACCTCACCGATATGCTCCCCGGTGACCCACAGCAGAATTGGAACATCTACACCGTTACAGACAGCGACCGTTTTTCCGCAGACTTGGCGGTGAGCCTCGGTGGTGACGGCACCCTGCTGCGTACTGCCCAGTGGGTCGGCGACAAGGAAATACCTATTATCGGAATCAACACCGGACATCTCGGCTTTATGACCGCTTTCGAGCTAAGCGACGCCGAAAAAATTGTCGACATGCTCTTCCGCAGCCAATTCTCCGTCGAAAACAGAACTCTCATCTCTGTCTCCACTGAAAACGCGCCGCGCGGTTGGAGAAGTTTTGCTCTTAACGAGGTCGCTGTCTTAAAACACGACACCGCTTCTATGGTTTCTGTAAAAGCTTCACTCGACAACCGTCCGCTCGCCACTTATCTCGCTGACGGGCTCATTGTCGCTACGCCTACCGGAAGCACTGGATACAACCTTTCTGTTGGCGGTCCCATCCTACAGCCTACGGCCCCTAATTTCGTCGTATCTCCCATCGCCGCTCATTCCCTCACCATGAGGCCTCTCGTTATCAGCGACCAATCTTGCCTTGAGCTCACCACCTCATCGCGTTCTGCCACCTTCTGCGTCAGCATCGACGGCAAGCCTTTCACGCTCCCTATCGACTCATCCATCAAGCTCAAAAAAGCAGACTTCGTCACACGAATAATACAGCCGCTCGACCATAATTTCGCAGACGCTCTTCACGATAAGCTCCTCTGGGGTGAAAGATAGCTCTATTCAATTCCCCCTTATTGACAGGCAGGCTCGGAGAGCTTGCTGTTATGCGAAAGACCAGGCAAGGAGCGTAGCGACGACGCCTGGTCATATCAATCCATCATATTTCGTGGCTCGGAGAGTCTCATTTTATGGTAAACTCACTGTTTTGGAATTTTTCAAGCAACTCATTCGTTAAACATTGTTAATTACCATAAAATTATCAACATTCCATCCCTTTTTACGGAAATAAAATCGTAACTTTGCACTCGCAAATTTTTCCGCCATGGGCTTGGAATAAGCAGATGTTTCTTTTTTACATCTCGCCCAACGGAGTAACCCTGTAATATTCAAAATAACAGATGTACGTAATCGTAGAAATTCAGGGACAGCAGTTCAAAGCCGAACAGGGCAAGTATCTGTATGTTCACTACCTCGGCGATAACGCGAAAGAAGGCGAAACTGTTGAGTTCGACCGCGTTCTCCTCGCTGACGTCGATGGTGCCGTGAAAGTCGGTGCACCTCTCGTTGAAGGTGCTAAAGTTGTTTGCGAAGTCGCTCAGACTCTCGTAAAAGGTGATAAGGTTATCGTTTTCAAGAAAAAACGCCGCAAAGGCTATCGTCGCAAAAACGGTCACCGTCAATTTTTCACCAAAGTTGTGATTAAAGAAGTTATTGCTTAACCCTCTAAATTCTTAAGAAAATGGCACATAAAAAAGGTGTAGGTAGTTCTAAGAACGGACGTGAGTCTGAAAGCAAAAGACTCGGTGTTAAGATTTTTGGCGGTCAATTCGCTAAGGCTGGCAACATCCTAAAGCGCCAGCGCGGTACTGTTCACCATCCTGGTTTGAACGTCGGCATCGGTAGAGACCATACTCTTTATGCCCTCGTTGACGGTACTGTCGTTTTCTCTGAAGGCCGAAACGGACGTCGCTTCATCAACATTCAGCCTGCTGAAGCGTAAACCAATTACGACTTTTAATCCACAGCATAAAAGGTTGCCATTTTGGCAGCCTTTTTTTTATTTATCCACTATAATCCTCTATCCTCTTATCCCCTCGATTTCCGCCACTACAGTCTCCTCTCTATTATCTGTTTGCCCCGTCCGCTCCATCAAGCGTGGCTGCAGCCATCCGGCAGGCTCGGAGAGCATGCTGTTATGCGAAAGACCAGGCAAGGAGCGCAGCGACGACGCCTGGTCATATGCCATCCCTCCTACCTCGTGGCTCGGAGAGTCACGTCTAATGGTATCCATTCGTCAATAAACGATAAACCCTAAACGTTCAACGCTCGCTCCTCTCTATTCTCTATTATCTATTAACTAAAAAAAGAACGCCCGCTATTCACATAGAGAGCGCCCAATTAACACAAACATCAGTTTTTAAAATTGAAAACTATTATTTAAACTAATTGTCATTGTTCTTTCTTCATATCCGGATTCTGTTTTGCCGCCTCTGCACTCGGCACGAGGTCTGCAGCACCCTTCTTTTCATTTTCAAACTTGAAAGTATATGTTGTGCCACTTGCCACAGCATCCGTCGTTAGCGTCTGCGTAATCTGTGAGTTAGTCCCCGGCTTCACGTTGTATGTATAGGTCCAGTCAGTTCTTTCCTTCACAGTCCACGTTCCCGGAGTCAGAGCCACTATACGCTTGCACTTACTTTCATCGCCATCTTTATTCGTTATGCATATCGTCATATATGGATTGCCCGAAGCATCTCCATTTCCGTATATATCAAATAACGCCGTTTCGCCTTTCACCAGACCCGTCTTCTCTACAGTTACATAGATAAACGGATAGCCCAACGCCACAGACAGATACCCGCTATTATATTGCCCTGCGTCAAAAGTCTTCTTCACAAGCTCCTTGCTTCGCGCCGCTGAGAGCTCCCTATATCTGCCCGGACTGTCCCCACTTTTGTATCCTTTACCGCGAAATACAGTTATTCCTGAAGACGGATAGTAGATTCCATCACCGGCATTATAGTCCTCCATCCACCTCAAGCCGCTCTTCAGCTCAGCCGGAAGATTTAGGCCATCAAGGTTTGCAGTCCCGCTGCTCCACAGGTCTGGCAGATTTACCCTGCTGGAATAATACGCGGCATCAGACAATATATCATCGCCTCCAAGTAGTGCCTTATTGTTATATATACCAAACTCTGACGAGGTATCAATCTTAAGCCATCCATATTTGGTCAGCGCAATGCCTCCGCCATATCCTGCTTTTCTTTTGGCATTATCCCACAATTCTTCTATTGTATGACCGGTTGCACTCTCTATACCGTCTGTTGTATCAATCGTCTCATCTGTTGAGCCGGCTATCATGTCTTTCTTTTTGCGGTGATTTGCTACATTGTTGCGGATTAGACCGCCACTATATGTCACCTGCGCTTCCTGCACTAATAGCCCGCCGCCCAGACAAGCCCAGTTATCTTCTATCTCATTGTTTTCAAGCGTCAGATTTACATTTCTTGGTGTGTCGTCGCTGTCAGCCACCTGTCCGTCTATGCCTATCGCACCGCCAGCCGCACTCACATTTTTCCTGAATTTTGCACCGCTAATCAGAATATCTTGATAGTCGTTATTCGCTTCGTTAACCCAATCATTCATTATGAACACTGCGCCTCCGCCTACTTTTGCCTTATTGCCCTCAAATAATGCACCATTAATTTCTACACATTTTGTGCCTGTCGCGGTTCCTCCTTGATACACAAACAATGCACCGCCTCGGCCATTCCATCCACTTGAGAGTGCATAGTTATTTTTGAAAGTCGCATTGTTGATTTTCAGCTTATTTTTCCAATATGAATATATGGCGCCTCCGCCACCTCCATCGGCATGATTTCCTTCAAAAATCGCTTCTTTATTTATTGTTATATCCGCATTCTGTCCAACAACGGCTCCGCCGTAGTCCACCGATGAATTATTTTTAAATGTCGCCTTGTCTATGTTGACAGTTGCCTGATATACAAACATCGCACCGGCATAGTCACCATTGCACTTGTTGTCTTCAAAAAAGGCATTACCGGTCATCGTTGCGTCACCATAGTCTATATAGATGGCACTTCCTCTTGCTGAACTATTATTTTTGTATGTGCCGTTATCTATGGTCAAATGCGCTCTTCGCCCACTCGAATCCGGAGTGTTGGAACTCCAATAAATCCCGGCACATGCTTTGTCGGCATGGTTGTTTGTAAAGATACAGTTATTCATTTCTACATCTCCGGTGAAATAGTTGTTAAAGCGCATAAGTCCTTGGACAAATGGGTCGCTACTACTGCTTGAATATTGCTTTGCACCATCTACAACGCAATTCTCCATGTACACTTTACTATTTTCCTTCGTATTTTCTGTGCGAGAGCTAAGCTCTTTATAGCCTGACAATATACATCCACCTCCACCGGGACTCTTTATATTTTCAAATTTCACGTTTTTCAACGTAGTCTTTCCTAATTTAAACTTATTGCTATTTGAATGAAGTTTTATACATGAGCAGTCACATGCTTCACCTAATCCATATATATTTGAAAATTCTACGTTCCTAATTATTACATTTTCAAGGGTAAGTATGCCATTTGATTCAATTAACCCAAATACTATTTTGTTAAATGGTTCTCCTGTATACGTTTCCGCATCCCTTATCGATGCGTCTTCCCAATTTGATATCCCACTTGTTCTGGTTGAGCCTCCATCTATAATTATTGGAGCTTCTTTTGTGCCCCTTATTTCTAATTCGCAATCTCCCCAAACTGTAAACATGCAATTATTGTGCACGCCCTGCTTACGGTTTACGCCATCGGTTGTTGTAAATGTCGTATTACTGTGCTTGCTATCATATATATATTGGCTTATAGTAACAGGTCGGCCCGACACATTTTCAATGAGTAGTTTTACTTTCGTATTTGCAGGAAGATTATAGTTACCATTCGCATCTGTATCATACTTACTGGTCATACTCGTGCCAATGTAAATACGGTCTGTGACTGTAACATCTCCTGTCAATTTCACATGTTCTAAATTGTATTCCCCTGCTTTTATGGGGACGCTAAGTACCTTAAAATTATTCCCATCCCAACATTTCGGTTCTGTATCCGGAGTATAATAATACACTCGCCATTTACCCTCACTCGGTAAGCTGGTGGTTTCATTACCGTTGTTGTCTTTAGCATTTTTAACTTCTGCCAGCAAACTCAGCGGAGAAAACAAGAACGAAGTGAGCAGTAGAAAATACCCCCCCCGATTACTTTAAGTATAGGTTTAATTTTCATAGTCTAATCTTTTTATTTCTAGCATTTACGGCTATTTGAAAAATATTTGCGTTTATCAAACTGTCATTCGATTGCGTCAATTTCGTGCTGCAAAGATAGTAATTATTCCGTAATATTCACACATTTTTACCAAAAAAAATTATTTTTTATATCCAAATTTATGTTTTTATTAGCTTTTTGTTGTACCTTTGCGACAAATATTTTGACTATATGAGCGACAGCCTTGTTATTATCCCTATGTA
>JBJECS010000110.1:0-17226 GCA_051871335.1 Muribaculaceae bacterium
CAGAAAATATCGCAAACCAGCCAAATGAAATTTACACTCTTGTGCAAAAATGAAAAGAAATTTTTATACAAACATATGCAATGAATAAGAAATTATTCGTAACTTTGCGGTAGAAAAAGCAAAAACTATTATATGTAGTTTATAATCAAGGATTTACAAAATTCTAAGGTAAATTATTTATGGATTTAATCAATCTTTTAACGCCACAAAACACTGGATTAGCGGCAACTATAATCCTTTATTCTTTCGTGATAGCCCTGGGTGTCTATCTTGGGAAATTAAAGATAGGCGGAGTGTCACTAGGTGTGACTTTCGTTCTCTTCGTTGGCATTGTGATGGGGCACTTCGGATATGAAGTAGATGCCCAAGTATTAAAATTCATCCGCGAATTTGGACTTATCCTATTTATCTTCGCAATAGGATTGCAAGTAGGTCCCGGCTTCTTCTCTTCATTTAAGGAAGGTGGAATTAGGCTAAATTTGCTTGCTGTATCAGCAATAGCACTAAACGTATTGATAGTGCTGGCGATATACCTGATAGAAGGAGGGCAAACATCAATAAATGCCTTAGTTGGTATAATGTCAGGAGCAGTAACAAACACGCCGGGATTGGCAGCTGCACAACAAACTGTTAGTGATGTACAGGCAGAAAACACTATGGCTATGGGCTATGCTGCAGCATATCCCCTTGGTGTTGTCGGAATTATTATTTCCATGTTTGTTATTAAAGGCATTTTTAAAATAAAGGTTGACAATGAGATAATGCAACTTGATGAAGAACAAGAAAACAGCATGCTCAAGCCTTACCTGATGACAATCGAGGTAACAAATAAACTTATTGACGGACTTAGCTTGGCAAAACTACACGATATTATCCAATGCAATTTTGTAGTTTCGAGAATGATGACAACGAACGGAGAAATAATAATTCCTACGTCGGCGACTACAATTCATGTAGGGGATAAACTTCTAATAGTGCTTTCAGCTCAAGATGAACAAAAATTCTCAGCTGTTCTTGGTGTAAAAATTGACCTTGACCTTGAAGACGCAAGTTCTGCAACCGTTGTTTCACGCCGTATTCTTATCACTAAAGGAGAATTTAATGGCGTTAAACTTGGTTCACTACGTCTGCATAAAGGATATAAGCTAAACTGCACACGCGTTAATCGTGCCGGCGTTGACCTTCTCGCCTCACCAAGTCTACGCTTGCAACTCGGTGACCGTATCACGGTAGTTGGTCAGCTTGAAGATATCGAGCGTCTTGCTTCAAAGATGGGTAACTCAATGAAACGCTTAAACCAGCCAAACCTCATCACTATATTCGTGGGAATACTTTTTGGTATATTATTAGGCTCAATAAATGTAGGATTTGGCATGAAACTCGGACTTGCAGGAGGTCCACTCGTTGTAGCTATTCTTCTCAGCCGCTTTGGATATAAGTTTAAACTTATCACATACACGTCTTCTTCTGCATCGCTAATGCTAAGAGAACTTGGTATCTGCCTCTTCCTTGCCTCTGTAGGTATATCAGCCGGTAAGGACTTTGCGGCAACTGTGTTTAATAATGTTGGTATGTGGTGGGTAATCTACGGATTTTGCATTACTGTAATTCCATTGATAATAATCGGTTGCATAGCTCGTGGAGTGTATAAGATAAACTACCTAACAATAATGGGTCTATTTTCCGGCGGTTATACAGACCCACCGGCACTGGCTTACGGCAGCAATTCTACAGGCAACGACCAGCCTGCAGTAGCGTACGCCACTGTTTATCCACTGACGATGTTTTTGCGAGTAGTAGCGGCTCAGGCGCTGATACTCTGCTTTACATAATGCTTGATTAATGAAAAATAAGGAGTCGGTTATAACGGCTCCTCATTTTTTGTGCAAATTGAAATATAGCACAAAAAATCATATTTAATTAAAACACTAAGTATCAATACCTTAACACTCAGTAAGAAAATTTATTGAAAAAAAGTCGGAAAAAATTGCAGTAATACGAAAATATAGTTGTAAATTCGCACTGCAATATAAACTATAGAACCAAATAAAGACACTATATTATGGTATTCAATTTTCGTATCGTATCAGACGAAGTCGATAATTTCCGCCGCGAGATTCAAATCGATGCGGACGCAACATTCTTAGATTTAAAAAACGCAATTTGCGAATCAGTGAATTACGACAAAAATCAGATGTGTTCATTTTTCATTTGTGATGACAATTGGGAGAAGGAAAAAGAAATCACAATGGAAGATATGGGAGCAGATGCGGATCAAGATGTCTATCTTATGGACGAAACGATACTCAGTGATGAGATAGATGATGAAGGTCAAAGATTAATGTTTACTTTCGACTATCTTACAGACCGCTCTTTCTTTATAGAAATGAAAGAGATGATTACCCGCAAGACACTAAAAGACCCGCTATGTACCCTGTCTAAAGGAAATGCCCCTGTTCAACAAATGGACTTTGAAGAGTTTGAGAAAAACGAGGCTAAAAAAGCGGCAGAAGCATCTTCTTTGGAAGACCTTGGTGAAGACTTTTACGGGACAGAAGGATACAACGAAGATGAATTTGACCCGGATGCTTTTGATGAACTCACATACAACGACTAATAAACATAAATACATAACCTTAAAGGCTCGTAAACAAGTTTTGCGAGCCTTATATTTTGTAAATTAATGGCGTAAAAGCTCAATACTCTGAAAAAATTATATTACAGTAATTTCTCAGATAAAAAATTATTTGTAACTTTGCACTATCATTTAAGAGAGAAAACAAAATAAATATTATCAACAATGATAAATCGCACATTAATAAGACTGAAAACTGTCCAGATGCTGTATTCATATCTGTTGACACGTCATGAATTTACTATCGAGCCGGAACCAAAAAAACTCACAAAAGATACTCGTTCCGCATATGCGCTTTATCTTGATTTATTACTCGTAATCCTCAAACTTTCAGGCAAACAAATAGGCAACATCGATAACGTATTTGCCTGTTCTTCACGTCTTGAACGATTTAAGCTCGTGAACCTCATTAGCCATAATGAAAAGATGGTGGAAGTGATAAACAAGGACAATGCAGCAGCGGGAGAATTTGACAGTGTACTACAATATATCGACACAAAAATTATTAATTCTGTAGCATATAAAGATTTTATAAAACTCCGCAAACCGGAAATTGAAGATGAAGCCAATTTCTGGACTGCTATACTTCGCACACTCTTTGCAAAAGATGCCTTGATATTAAAGGCTGCAATGAAAAGCGAATGTTTTACACAGATAGGCTATCAGAGAGCAATCGATATGGTAGTAAGTACATTGTCCAGCTGTAGCGACTCGGTAACATCTATAGTAAATGCCAAGAAATCACTCCATGCTTCATTCGAAAAATCCTACGAGCTTTATCATGCAATACTGATGCTTATGGTAGAGCTAACAAGGGCACAAGCAACTAAACTGGAGGAAGCCAAGCATAAATATCTACCAACTGCGGAAGACCTTAATCCTGATATGAGATTTGTACAAAACAGGTTTATTCAAAGTGTTGAAAACAACACACAAATGGAAGAATACCTAAAGGAGCATCCTATCTCTTGGGAGGGTGACATATATCTTATAAACGGACTATTAGAAGCTATCACCCAAAGCGATGCTTACATACAATATATGCAGATGCCGGTTACAACATATTCAGATGATTGTGAACTTTGGCGCCAAATTCTGAAATGCATAATAGTGCCCTCTGATGCACTTGCTGAAGCACTAGAAGCAAAATCTGTATATTGGAATGACGACCTTTACATAATGTCCACTTTTGTCGCAAAAACCATCAAACAGTTTGCGGCAGCGGGGAGCGACTCTCCCGGACTATTGCCTATGTTTAAAGATGATGAGGACGCAAAGTTTGGAGAACAATTGTTTGTAGACACAATCAAGAACCAAGACCTATACCACAGCTACGTGACAAGATTTATTAACAGCAAACAATGGGAAGCAGACCGCATTCCATTTATGGACAACGTAATCCTATCTGTCATAATCTCGGAATTAATTAATTTCCCACTAATTCCAATTCCTGTTACGATTAACGAATATGTTGATATAGCAAACCGTTATAGCAGCCCCAAAAGTGGCATTTTTATCAACGGTATTATCTCAAATATTATTAAAACTTTACGAGAAGAGGGGAAAATCCAAAAATAATTACTATATTTGCAAAAAGTATAAATAAACAAATTTAGATATGTTAAACTTATTACTCTTTTTAGACCCTGCAGCTGCAATACAGAGCACAGGCGATGTGGCAGAAACCGCTCAGAACGCAACAAACACAGGAACAGGATTCGATTTCAGTGGTATTATCATGATAGTTGCCCTTATCGCAATTTTTTATTTCCTCATGATACGCCCACAACAGAAACGCCAGAAGGAAATCCAGAAATTCCGTGAAAGTATTAAAGTCGGCGACAAAGTAATCACCGCAGGTGGTATTTATGGCACTATAGATGCCGTAAAAGAAGCTTACTTTATCATAAACATTGGCGACAACGTAAAAATCAGGATAGACAAGGGCTCTGTATATCAGTCTCCTGAAGACGTTCAGCAAGAATCAAAATAGTAACTTGAGACTGTCACATTATGACAGGTAAAATAACAAGGGTGCTCAGAAATATATTATAATATTTTTGTGTACCCTTTTGGTGTAATGAGAACAGCCCATGGAATATAAGTTCGTCAAGCAAACGGTAAAAGAATGGATATACACTGCAAATTGGCACAATATAATCATATACTTGATATTTGTAGTGGTATCTACCCTCTTTTGGTTTATGATGAAATTAAATGAGGAAATCCAGCGAGACTATACCGTACCGGTTCAAATTGAAAACCTACCGGAGGGAGTGACTATGCTAAGAACTGAATCTCTTGAATTTAACGTCACTGTGAAAGACAAGGGAAGCTCACTCATAAAATATGAGCTGGGCAAAGATGCCGTCTTAAAAATCGACTATAATGAAATACTCCACAAAGACAATTTGATACACCTCTCTCAGCAACAGATGCTTCTCTACTTTCGCAATTTATTTGGACAAGATAAAATATTATCATTCAAGCCTGATTCTTTGCTTATTCCATTTACGACACTTTCACCGAAAAAGGTTGCAGTAAATATAGACTACAACAGCATCGTCACAAAACCTCAATATGTAATTTCAAATATTATACTATCGCCAGACAGCGTAGAACTATATTCATCTACAGAAATCAGCGAGAACCTAAAGAGCGTAAATGTACAATCGCTAAACTTATCGAACATTTCAGACACGACGGTTGTATCTGCAAAAGTGAATGTTCCAGCCGGAGTGATTTCCAAACCAGAGAGCTTAAAAATAAAGATATGCATAGTTCCTCTTATTACTGCCAAGAAATCTGTAAATGTGAGCGTAATTAACGTGCCGGAAGGAAGAAATGTAGTTACGTTTCCATCTAATGTTGAAGTAACATACCTCGTGCCGATGGACTATTTCAAGTCTGATAACATTTACATAAAAATATGCGCAGACTACGCAAATAGAAATTCATCAACGTCAAAACTTCCTGTTATTATAACAGAGTGTTCAAATATTCTACGCAACCTCACTTTATCCGCAGACAGTGTGGAATATCTTATTGAATAACAAATTATGGGAAAGATAGTGGCAATAACCGGTGGAATTGGTGCAGGGAAATCTATTGTAAGCAATATACTGCGAGCAATGGGTTATACCGTTTATGACAGTGATACAAATGCAAAACTGTTAATGAACAATTCTAAACAAATTAAGTCTGAGATTGCAAGCAAAATTAGCGGTGATGCCGTCGTCGATGACAAAATAGACCGTAAAGTACTTAGTGACATAGTGTTTAGCGATGAAACTAAGTTAAAAGCATTAAACGCAATCGTACATAGCCATGTGCTGGCAGATATTCTTGACAAGGGAAAAAATCACGACTTGCTATTTGTTGAAACTGCCATTTTATATCAGAGTAAGATGGACCAGATTGTGAATGAAGTGTGGGAAGTAACGGCTCCTGAAGAATTGAGAATTATGAGAGTCATGAAACGTAATGACTTCAATCGTAAACAAGTGATTGAGCGTATTAAATCTCAATCATTTACACCTGAAAAACCACACCCAAACATGTGCTATATTGTTAATGATGGCAATACAGCCATATTGCCACAAGTATTAACATATTTAGCAAGACTGTAAGCATCCACATGAAAAAAGTACTATTCATATCAACGGTAGACTATACAGACAATGCTGTAACCAGAGTAATTACCGGACTACGAAATGGCATTGGAAAATATGGATGGGAAAGCATCTTCGCAGTTGGCAGACATTGTAAAACCGGCTCGGCAGATATAGTTATTGGAAACACTATCGACTCCTATGTTCATGCTCTTGGTTCACGACTTTTCGACACCGAAGGAAGACACAGCGAGGGAGCGACAAAAGATTTTCTAAGTAATATTTCACGACTTGACATAGACTTAATACACATTCACAATCTTCACGGACATTATTTCCATTACCCTACACTTTTTAAATGGGTTAGATACTCAAAAACACCAATAATCATAACGCTCCATGACACTTGGCTTTTGACAGGACACTGCACTACATATTACCACCAAGGATGCAATGTGCCATACGACTGTGAAATATGCAAAACATCATGTAATGAATACCCTTGGTCATGGCGTATTTCACAGATATTTGGTCAGCGAAAAGAAAATTTAAGACTGAAACGTGAATTGATTTTTGAAAACGAAAATATTCAGTTTGTTACAGTTTCTGACTGGCTAAGAAAGGAAGTTATAAAAACAGGGCTGACAGACAATGTGATTACTATCTATAATGGAATTGACTGCGACGTATTTCACCCAATGAACAAGCTACGCGGTGAAAGATTCAAAATTCTATTTATTACTCACAACTGGGAGTCATGGAAGTGTCTTGAAAGTGTCATAGATTTTTCCAAACATCTTCACATTGACGAAACAATCACACTTGTAGGAAATATATACGGGAAAAAATTACCAGAAAATATTCGCCACATAGAGAATATTTCAGACATAAATGCACTACTGACACTATATAACGAACATGATTTACTTATTTCCCCATCGCTCGCAGAGACATTCGGCATGACTGTCCTGGAAGCTATGGCTTGCGGACTACCCGTAATAGTGAATAATTCAGCTGCTTTACCTGAGATAGTCAGCAACAGTGCCGGACTAATTACTGATACAAGCAACATGCTCATGCTTAGAAATGCCGTTGACGCAGTTCGCGCTGATTATTCCAAATATTCACCTTCAGAGTATGCCAAAACTTCATTTTCAGACAGTATCATGTGCAAAAAATACGCAGAATTATATAAAATGATGTTTTACAACATAAAAAAGCTGCCTTAAATAGGTGATATTTTCTCAAAATTGAGTAATTTTGCACTTTGAAACAAAACGCAGATAAAAGCAGAATATATGCAGCAGAATATTAGAAACATCGCCATCATCGCTCACGTCGACCATGGCAAGACTACACTGGTAGATAAAATGTTGCTCGCAGGTCACCTTTTCAGGGAAAATCAAAATGCGGGAGAACTTATTCTAGACAACAACGACCTTGAGCGAGAAAGAGGTATAACAATATTGTCAAAAAATGTTTCCATTAACTATAAAGGATACAAAATCAATATTATCGACACTCCGGGACACGCAGACTTCGGTGGAGAGGTAGAGCGAGTACTCAATATGGCAGACGGATGCCTTCTCCTTGTGGATGCATTTGAAGGTCCTATGCCACAGACACGCTTCGTGCTGCAGAAAGCCATTCAGATGGGTCTAAAACCTGTAGTGGTAATAAACAAAGTTGATAAACCTAACTGCCGTCCAAGCGAAGTACAGGAAATGGTATTCGACCTTATGTTCAGCCTTGATGCAACAGAAGACCAGCTTGATTTCCCAACTATATATGGTTCTGCAAAAAACGGATGGATGAGCAGTGATAGGCAAAAGCCAACAGACAATATTCTACCTGTTCTTGACGCAATTATTGAACACATACCGGCTCCTCAGACACTTGAGGGGGATGCCCAGATGTTGATTACTTCGCTTGACTATTCAAACTATGTAGGACGTATTGCAATCGGGCGCGTCCATCGCGGCACAATCCGTGAGAACATGGATGTAGCTTTGATTAAGAAAGACGGCAGCATAGTGAAGCAGAAAATCAAGGAGCTTCACACCTTTGAAGGAATGGGAAGAAAGAAAGTTGACCATGTCGATAGTGGTGACATATGCGCACTTGTAGGTATTGAAGGATTTGAAATTGGCGACACTATTGCAGATTTCAACAATCCGGAAGCATTGCCGCGCATTGCGATTGACGAACCTACAATGTCTATGACCTTCACTATAAACGACAGTCCATTTTTTGGTAAAGACGGAAAATATGTGACTTCAAGACATATCGGAGATAGGCTTACCAAAGAGCTTGACCGAAACCTTGCGCTGCGAGTGTCTAAGGCAGACCACGAAGATGTATGGACTGTGTATGGACGAGGTGTACTTCACTTGTCTGTGCTGATTGAGACAATGCGCCGCGAAGGATATGAGCTGCAAGTTGGTCAGCCTCAGGTAATCGTTAAAACAATAGACGGAGTAAAATGCGAACCTGTAGAACTCCTTACTATAAATGTCTCTGAAGAATATGCAAGCAAAATGATTGACATGGTGACACGACGCAAAGGCGATTTGCTCACAATGTCTTCACAAGGTGACAGAGTACACATGGAGTTCCAGATACCTTCACGCGGCATTATTGGATTGCGCAACAATGTGCTTACAGCATCTGCCGGAGAAGCTATCATGGCACACCGCTTCCTTGAATACCAGCCATGGAAGGGTGATATAGACCGCCGTACAAATGGTTCGCTTATTGCTATGGAAAGCGGCACTGCATACGCATACGCAATTGACAAGCTACAAGACCGCGGACGTTTTTTCATCTTCCCACAGGAAGAAGTATACGCTGGTCAAGTAGTTGGTGAAAATGCGAAGGACAACGATATCGTGGTAAACGTGACTAAGTCAAAAAAACTAACAAATATGCGAGCTTCTGGCGCTGACGACAAGGCTCGTATTATTCCTCCCGTAGTTTTCAGCCTCGAGGAAGCCCTCGAATACATTAAAGAAGATGAATACGTGGAAGTGACTCCACATCACCTGCGCTTGCGAAAAATAATCCTTGATGAGATTGAACGTAAGCGCGCAAACAAGTCTTAAAACCGTAATATGAAACGTATCTTATTTGCAATATTTACATTAATTTGCCTTACCTCATCTGCTCAGGACTCATTTTTCCAGTACCCTACTCCACCGGAAAGCATTGAGGGTTTCTATCCAAGGTGCAACTATATTGTGGAGCATTTTTGGGACAGATGTGAGATGAAAAATGCATTTTCATCTAAGGTTAAGTTTAAGAAAGCATTTAATGATTACGTTTCATTTGCTATTTATGCAGGCAAAGACACTGTATTTGCATCTATCGATAATCTTTTAGACAGAGTAAGCAAGCAACCTAAAAACTTGGTCACACTCGGTCTTATAGCAGAAGAATGTCTTTATTGTGACTCTGCAGAATTGTATAGCGAAGAGCTATATTACCCTTTTGCAAAAGCCATTGCATTCTCCAAGAAAGTTTCACAAGCTGAAAAGGCACGTTTTGCTCGCCAAGAAAAAATTCTCGCAAATTCTCAAGTAGGTATGGTTGCACCTGACTTTAGTTTTGTAATGCCTGATGAGCAAAAGTCAAATTTTGGACAGCACAAAGGCTGCAGAACTATTCTGATGTTTAGTGACCCAAACTGCGATGACTGTAGAATGCTTTTCGTAAGACTTTCTGCAGACTTCAATATGCGCCAACTTATTGAAAAAGGGCAAATAAGATTTGTCACCATCAATCCGGGGGAAGCAGACGATGAGTGGAAAATGGCTGTAAAAGATTTTCCTGCCACATGGATTGTCGGAGCGTCTGAAGAAGTTGAAGAATATTTCGATTTAGAAAATCTCCCTGCAACTTATTACCTCGATTCAGAGCAGAAAATACTCTCCAAGACAATAGACTCAAGCAAGCTCCTTGAAATGTTTAGAATGTTGAATACAAGCCTTAACCAAAATTAATATGAAAGTAGCAGCATTAATCTCAGGCGGCGTCGATAGCGCTGTTGCTGTTCACAGACTTGTGGAACAGGGACACGATGTACACCTATTTTACATACGCATAGGACTTGACACAGATGAAGGAGACTGCTCTGCAGAAGAAGATATTGAAATGTGCCAACTCATAGCATCTCGTTATAAATTGCCGTTTGACGTTGTTTCGCTCCACCAGGAATATTGGGATAACGTGATGGAATATGCACTCAACACAGTCAAGCAAGGACTTACTCCAAATCCGGATATAATGTGCAACAAGATGATTAAGTTCGGTTATTTTGAGAGTCGTTGGGGGCATGTATTTGACAAGACTGCAACTGGGCATTACGCTACAACTACTATTATTGACGACAAAGTGTTTCTATCCACTGGTGTTGATAAGGTAAAAGACCAGACAGACTTCCTTGCGCGAATAGATTACGCCCAGCTGTCACATCTGATGTTTCCCATTGGAGACCTACCCAAGTCTCGTGTACGCGAAATTGCTGCTGAGACGCGTATGCCTAATGCTTTTAGAAAAGACAGCCAGGGTATTTGCTTTTTGGGAAAAATCAATTACAACGACTTTATTCGCAGACACTTGGGTACACGAAAAGGTCCTATCATTGAGATTGAAACAGGCAAAAAAATTGGTGAGCATAATGGCTTTTGGTTTCATACTATAGGACAGCGCAAAGGTCTTGGGCTGAGTGGAGGTCCATGGTATGTCGTAAAGAAAAATGTTCGAGACAACGTGATATATGTTTCAAACGGTTACGACACTGAAAAACAGTACGGTCACCTTATACACATAGATGAAATGCATTTCATCACCCTCAATCCTTGGGAAACAGGTTGCGACAAAGTAAGAATCACCTTTAAGAACCGACACACTCCTGAGTTTTTCAACGCTACTCTCACTCATTTACGAGAAAGAGAATATTTAATCGAGTCTGACAAACCGATACAAGGCATAGCTCCGGGGCAATTTGCCGTAATTTACGACGAAAACTCTCATCTTTGCTATGGTAGCGGAATAATTACAGGACAAAACCCTGAAAAAACAAGGAGGTAAGCATGGAAGACAGAGTAAGACTAAAAGTGATGGGGATTTCATACAGCCAGCTACAGGCAGGTGCTTATGCTTTAATCCTTGAGGAAGTTGGCGGACCGAGACGAATACCCGTTGTAATTAGTGCAGATGCAGCACAGTCTATAGCAATAAAGTTGGAAGGTATAATTCCTCCTCGTCCCCTCACCCACGACCTGTTCACAAGCTTTGTACGCGCTTATGGCATCAAGCTGCAAGAAGTGTTCATATACAAGTTTGAGGACGGAATATTTTCCTCAGAACTCACGTTTACTGACGGCGAGAGACAAGTAGTGTTAGACTCCAGAACTTCTGACGCCATCGCAATAGCACTCCGCACCAAAACGCCTATCTTTACTACACGACAAATTGTGGAAGAAACAGGATTCATAATGGAGATTGTGCGCCCAGGCGAGGTACATCAGGATGAAGAAATCGAGACTGAAGAAGAATTCATAATACAAGAGCCTAAAATTGAAAATTACACTATAGATGAGCTTGAGCGAACACTTCAGCACCTTATTGACACTGAAGACTACGAACAAGCTGCTAAAGTGAGCAAAATACTCAATGAAAAGAGGAAAAATTCATAAAATAATGATATTTTTTCCCATTTAATTCTCTCCATTTCATAGAATATCACTAAATTTGCAGTCAATTAAAAAGTTAAACTACATAACACATAAATCAAATGGCAGAAAAAGTAGAAACTGAAAGCGAAGAAAAAAAAACGATGAATTTCATCGAGGAAATCGTCTATGAGGACCTCAAGGCCGGCAAAAACGGAGGGCGACTAAATACACGCTTCCCGCCGGAGCCTAATGGGTACTTGCATATCGGTCATGCAAAGGCTATTTGCATGGATTTTGGCGTAGCTGAGCGTTTTGGCGGCACTTGCAACCTCCGATTTGATGACACAAACCCTGTAAAAGAAAATGTTGAGTATGTAGATTCTATCCGAGAAGACATCCACTGGCTCGGATTTGATTGGGGTGATAGAGAATATTACGCTTCAGACTATTTTCCACAGCTATTTGAACTGGCTGTTCGTCTGATAAAGGAAGGAAAAGCTTACGTTGATGACCAGACCTCTGAAGAAATTGCACAGCAAAAGGGTACGCCTACAGTTGCAGGTACAGAAAGCCCTTATCGTAACCGTACCCCGGAAGAAAACCTTGACTTATTCTTACGCATGAATGAAGGTGAGTTCGATGAAGGTTCTCGCGTACTTCGTGCTAAAATCGACATGGCGTCTTCAAATATGCACTTCCGTGACCCTATTATGTATCGCATAATTAAACATCCACATCACAGAACAGGCACAAAGTGGAAAGTATACCCTATGTATGACTTTGCTCACGGACAAAGCGACTTCTTTGAGGGTGTAACCCACTCTATCTGCACCCTTGAATTTGTGCCTCACCGTCCATTATACGACTACTTTGTTGATGAACTCGCCGACAGCACTTATCGCCCACGTCAGCTTGAGTTTAACCGCCTGAACCTCACTTATACCGTTATGAGCAAGCGCAAGCTTCTGCAACTGGTTAAAGAGGGACTTGTTGCAGGTTGGGACGACCCGCGAATGCCTACCATTTCAGGTATGCGCCGCCGTGGCTTTACAGCAAAATCAATTCGCAATTTCATTGACTCTATCGGATATACTAGATTTGAAGCACTAAACAGCATTAGCCTACTCGAGCATGCTGTACGTGAAGACCTTAACGCTATTGCCACTCGTGGCATGGCAGTGATGAATCCTGTAAAAGTTATCATCACAAACTATCCTGAAGGTCAAGTGGAAATGGTGGAAATGGAAAACAATCCCGAAAATCTTTCAGAAGGCACTCATAAAATGCCTTTCACTCGTGAAATATATATTGAACGAGAAGATTTTATGGAAAATCCTCCAAAGAAATATTTCCGCCTTGCTCCTGACGCTGAAGTTCGTCTCAAAGGTGCATATATCATTAAATGTACAGGAGTAAAGAAAGATGAAGAAGGTAATATTGAGGAAATTTACTGTACTTACGACCCCGACACTCGCAGTGGTCTGCCTGGAGCTTCTCGTAAAGTAAAGGGCACTCTTCACTGGGTGTCCGTAGCACACGCTATAGATGCTGAAGCGCGCCTTTACGACAGACTATTTGAAGTAGAAAATGTTGCTGCAGATGAACGAGATTTCCATGAAATGCTAAACCCTGATTCTCTTAAAATTGTCAAGGGTATTAAGGTGGAACCATTTATTGCAGAAAATGCTACAAAAGGCGCTCATTTCCAATTCCAACGTATTGGCTATTTCACACCGGATTACGACTCTACTCCGGAACACCTTATCTTTAACCGTTCAATCGGACTTAAAGACAGCTGGGAAAAGGAACAAAAAAAGTAATTTTCAATTTGAGAACCTGAATATTTTTATTGCCTCAATATAATTTTTCATATTGTAGTGATTATAGAGAGCCGCTCAATTTGAGTGGTTCTCTATTTTTACACAAATTTAAACGTAAAAATCAAGAAAAATTCAATAAACCTAAAAGAAAAGCTTAATAAAATTTTGTAATCTCGAATTAAAGTCGTAACTTTGCACCCGAAAACAAAACATGGTGAGTTTAGCTCAGTTGGTTAGAGCGTCGGATTGTGGTTCCGAAGGTCGTGGGTTCGACCCCCACACCTCACCCTCAGAAGACTTGCAGATGATGCGAGTCTTTTTTATGCATATTTGTATTATTATAATAACCTGTTTAACTTATTTCATTTCACAAAAAAAGCCCTACACTAATGTAGAGCTCTCTTAACTATGAAATAAATGTGCGAAACAAAAATCCGATTACATTATGCCACGCTCGCGAAGCTTTTTCTGCCATGCCCAAGCAGAGCGCATTGTATCGTCAATTGAAGATTCTGCCTTCCAGCCGAGAACTTCGTTTGCAAACTTAGGATTAGCCCATACTTTTTCGATATCTCCGGCACGACGACCTACTATCTTATGTGGCACTTTAACTCCTGTTGCACGCTCAAAAGCTGCAATTAACTCAAGTACAGAAAGCCCTACTCCTGTGCCAAGATTAAAGATTTCAATATTCTTGTCACTCTTGTCTTCGAGCATACGCTCTACAGCAATAACGTGTGCTTTGGCAAGGTCAACAACGTTGATAAAGTCTCTAATGCAAGACCCGTCAGGAGTGTCGTAGTCATTGCCAAAAACACTTAATTCCTTACGAATACCAATAGCTGTTTGTGTAAGGTATGGAATAAGGTTTTGTGGCACGCCATTTGGCAATTCTCCAATTTCGGCACTTGGATGTGCACCAACAGGATTAAAATAGCGGAGAATCACGCTTTTGAAAGGTGCACCCGCATTTATTACATCAGTAATGATTTCCTCGCTGATTTGCTTTGTATTTCCATAAGGGGAAGTAGCTTTTTTAATGGGAGCTTGCTCCGTCACGGGATTCTCATCCGGCTCACCATATACAGTACATGAAGAAGAGAACACAATCCCTTTCACACCATATTTTGGCATGAGGTCGAGAAGGTTCATAAGGGTATTTAAGTTATTGCGATAATAAAGAATTGGTTTCTCCATAGATTCACCAACAGCCTTGCTGGCAGCGAAGTTTATTATACCTTTAATATCACAATATTTTTCGAAAAGAGCTCTAAGAGCCGCAAAATCGGTACAGTCTGCTTCTACAAAATCAGGCATAATTCCGGTAATTGCCTTTATGCCGTCTAAAACATCGCGGTTACTATTTGACAGATTGTCGATAATTACTACTGAGTAGCCTGCATTTATTAGCTCTACTGTTGTGTGGCTACCTATGTATCCAGTGCCACCGGTTACGAGTATTCTACCTTTATTCATAAAAATATGCGTGGTTAAGTATGATGGTGCAAAGTTACGAAATAAAAAGGAAATAACGATAATTTAGACTGCATAATTGCCCAAAATCAAGCAATTTAATTCAAATTACGCTTTGTATGATATCAATACACCTATCTTGGCAACTGAATTACTTTCATGCGGCAGTTCTTGCAGTCAAAATCAAGACGATATGTGATATTGGCAGACCGAATAGTGAGAGGTGAAACAAGTTTTGTCGCTGCAGGTGTGCGCATACACGCCCCCAGTTCACGCCGCAGGCAATAGCGGGTTGTCATTACCTGAACTTCTTCACTTTGCGATGGTGTATCTACTTCAATCGCACGTTTGACTGAAGAGGTGCCATGCGAAAGATAAAACTGTTCTGCAAGGCGGTTTGCTACGTTGTCATGTCGTGTAATAATTCCTGAATGAAGAGGCACAAAATCATTACTCTGACACTTTCGATATTCATACGGATACGAGGCGGCTAATGCGTAGTCTAATGCAGCTATTGCCCTTCGACGAAGATTTGTGAGTACAGATGCAGGTAAAAAAACATCACCAAGTTTGTCATCAAATTCCACCAGGCGATACACAGTGTCGCCAAGCTTTGAAAGAACGCGCTTACGGGCTTCATACTGTGGTGTCTTTGCCGATTCTGCAGCATATTCTATCGTTGCACATGCTGTAGTGTTATCTGATATAAGACTCACATCCATAGATATTCTATCTTTGCATACGCTGCGGAGTGTAAAACAAATAGGTATATATCGCAACGCAGTTTCTTTGGAAAGTTCAGCATCTGTGCGCACACTGCGATTTCGATATAAAACAATGCCGCTACGCAATTCTACAGGTGTTCTAAGAATAAGTGTGTCTCTTTCAACCCTATTAACACGAAAACCGCTGAAAACACCATTATCGCCGAAATAGCCAAGTCCATCACCATTGTTGATTGTTTCTTTGGTAGAAACCTTTATGCTATTACCTGTACACTTCAACACCTTTGCCACCGGTATTCCGATAGACTTTGGCGTATCCATCGAAGAAAGGTCTGTAGGACGTAAATCTTTCATGAAATATGGTGTAAAGCCACGATTAAAAGTATTCTTTATGTTTGGCTTAAAGAAATACTCAGAAATGCCAAGAGAGGAGCGAACATATTTATCACGATTCTCTTTGAGAATCTTATCAAGAGCCTGACGATAAACGGCTACCACTGTCTTAACGTATGCTTCATCTTTCAGCCTCCCCTCAATTTTAAAAGAAGACACACCGGCTTCTATCATCTCCTGAAGATAATCAAGCCGATTCATATCTTTAAGTGAAAGAAGATGCTTTTGAGAGACAACCTTTTTTCCAAGACCATCATAAAGGTCATATGCAAGGCGGCATATTTGTGGACATTCGCCACGATTTGCGCTGCGTCGCATTGACATAAAACCTGCCTGACAATCACCGCTATAGCTAACACAGAGTGCGCCATGTACGAAAGCCTCAAGTGGAGTATCTGTAGCTTTGTGTATTGCAGCAATTTCATTAAGTGAAAGCTCTCTGGCAAGGACTAGCTGTGAAAAACCTGCGGCTGAGAGATAACGCGCCTTCTCAGCATCTTGAATATCGCATTGGGTTGAAGCATGAAGTGAAATTGGCGGCAAATTCATCTCCAACAAAGCCATATCTTGAACTATAAGCGCATCTACGCCGATGCGATAAAGCTGCTGTATGAGCGACTTTACATCATCAAGTTCATTGTCGTAAATAATGGTATTGACAGTAACATATACCCGCGCTCTAAAAGCATGTGCAAAGCGCACAAGTCGGCTAATATCTTCAATACTATTTACGGCAGCAGCGCGAGCGCCATGATGAGATGCTCCTATATATACCGCATCTGCACCATGAATAATCGCCTGAATACCTATATCGGCAGTTTTGGTTGGTGCAAGTAGTTCAATTTTGCGACGTTTATCCATAGATATCTCACCTTATAGCTGATTGTTAAGGTC
>JBJECS010000111.1:0-3221 GCA_051871335.1 Muribaculaceae bacterium
CTTAAATTTTCAAGTTATGAAAAAGAATTTGTCAAAATGGTTAGCAGTCACAGTGATAGCAGCCATGTCAGCAGTGTCATTTTTATCATCATGTAATTCCTCATCAGAGGGAGTAGATGAAAATGGTAATCCTATTCCAACAGCACATGATTCACTTCAGGTAGCACTCGCCAATCAAGACAGTTTGTTGGTATTGATGAACGACATATCTGAAGGTATGATGCAGATAAAGAGTATGGAAAACATACTTGCCGCCGAGACCAACCTTGGTGGGGAAAATGAATCAAAACGTGAACGCATCAAAAATGATATGATTGCAATCCAAAATGCTCTACAGGAACGGCGTCAGCGTCTTGAGGAGCTGGAGAAACGACTTGCAAACTCAAGCCATCAGAACGCGCTTCTTAAGAAATCCATAGAAACACTAAAAGCACAGATAGCAGAGCAAGAAACAACAATCAATCAGTTGCGTGACCAACTTGCTCAAGCCAATATTCAGATAGACCAGCTTACCCAGTCAGTTGATTCGTTGAACACAACAGTAGAGGACATTACTCAAAAGAAAGAGGAAGCTGAGCAGAAGAACACTGACCTTACAAACGAAATGAACACCGTATATTACATCGTAGGTTCCGGCAAGGAGCTGAAAGAAGCCGGTGTGACAAAAGATGGTGGATTCCTACGCAGTGATAAAATTAATCCATCAGAGTTTAACAGTGATACATTTATCAAAGCAGACAAACGCGAACTTCGCTCGATTAACCTCTACTCCAAAAAGGCGAAAGTCCTTACATCTCAACCGACAGAGTCTTACGAAATAGAAGATGTTAATGGTCAGAAAGTGCTCGTTATTAAGGATGCAAAGCGTTTCTGGAATGCTTCTTCTTATCTGGTAGTGAAAACAGATTGATTTTAAACACATATCATATCTTTTATGTGTTGCCCGGTGATGCCGGGCAACCTTTTTTGTCAAGTAATATTAACAACTGCATAGTATTTTGACGTTTAGTTGATTTTTGGCATAAGTTTTGCTATAAGGAAAATCAAAATAAAATAACAAACTAAAAATATAATATCATGCAGAAAGGTAATATAGGAGTTACCACGGAAAACATATTCCCGGTAATAAAAAAATTTCTTTATAGCGACCACGAGATATTCCTCCGCGAACTTGTGTCAAATGCGATAGATGCCACTCAGAAGTTGCGTACTTTAGCGAATTGTGGCGAATATAATGGTGACATCGAAAACCTAAAAGTCACAGTAAAAATCGACAAGGAAGCAAAGACACTTACCGTATCAGATAATGGTATAGGTATGACAGCTGAAGATGTTGACAAGTATATCAATCAAATCGCATTCTCAGGTGCTGAAGAATTTCTTAGCAAATATAAAGAAAATGCAAATTCAATAATCGGACACTTCGGTCTTGGTTTTTATTCCGCCTTTATGGTTTCAAAAAAGGTAGAAATCCATTCACTTTCTTACAAAGAAGGAGCAAAGCCTGTAATTTGGTCATGTGATGGCAGTCCTGAGTATACAATGGAGGAAACAGAAAAGGCAGAGCGAGGTACGGATATAGTGCTTTATATAGATGATGACAATGTGGAATTTCTCGAGAAAGAGCGCATTGATTCACTTCTGAAAAAATATTGTCGCTTCCTACCTGTACCGGTAGTTTGCGGTAAAGAACAGGAATGGAAAGACGGGAAGTATGTAGATACAGACCGTGATAATGTGATAAATAGCACAGCTCCAATATGGATGAAAAAACCATCTGAACTAAAGGATGAAGATTATATCAATTTTTATCACGAACTTTATCCTGGTCAGGATGACCCATTGTTCTGGATTCACCTCAATGTAGACCTTCCGTTTACTCTTACAGGTATCTTGTTCTTCCCACGCATAAAGAACAACTTTGAAGTGAACAAAAATCGCATTCAGCTTTACTGCAACCAGGTATTTGTAATGGACACAGTAGAAGGTGTAGTTCCAGACTTCTTGATGCTTCTACAAGGTGTGATAGATTCACCGGATATACCTCTAAACGTATCTCGTTCATATCTGCAGAGTGATAGTTCTGTCAAAAAAATCGCCACTTATATCACAAAGAAAGTATCTTCACGCCTTGAGGATATATTCAAGAATAATCGTAGTGATTTTGAGGAAAAATGGGACGACATTAAGATTTTCATTGAATATGGTATGCTGACAGATGAAAAATTCTGTGATGCTGCTATGAAGTTTGCCCTTCTGAAAGACACGGAAGGAAAGCACTATACTTTTGAGGAGTATAAGACCCTTATCCAACCTGAACAGACAGACAAAGAAGGTAATTTGATATACCTTTATGCTACAGACAAAGTTGCCCAATATAACTATATCAAGGCAGCATCAGACAAGGGTTATAATGTATTGCTGATGGACGGTCAACTTGACAGCCACTTCATCCAGCTTCTGGAGC
Source organism: Muribaculaceae bacterium (assembly GCA_051871335.1). GTDB lineage: Bacteria > Bacteroidota > Bacteroidia > Bacteroidales > Muribaculaceae > CAJUPY01. The sequence continues at coordinate 2,468 of JBJECS010000111.1, forward strand.
GCAAATTCGAGAAGTCACATTTCAGCCGTGTAGATGGTGATGTGATTGAAAACCTTATTCAAAAAGAAGAGAAAAAAGAGGTAAACCTTACAGCGGTTGAGCGCAATACTCTAACAACCCTCTTCAATTCACAGCTGCCAAAAGTGGAAGGCAGTAACTTCCTTGTGTCATTTGAAGCGCTGTCTGGTGATGCTAATCCTATTATCATCACTCAAAATGAGTATATGAGACGAATGAAAGAAATGGCAGCAATGCAGCCCGGCATGAGTTTCTACAGTGAACTTCCGGATAGCTATAACTTGATTGTAAATGTTGAGCATCCGCTTGTGACAAAAGTAAAGGAAGATGCTCTTAAGGCTCTTTCAACTCAAGTTCAGCCAATTGAGGATGAGATTGTAGCAAAGAATGCTGAAATTGAAGATATAAGAGGCAGTGTAAAGGACAATGAAACTCTGAATGAAGAGCAACAAAAGCGCATCAATACTCTTGAGACAGAAGTTCGTCAAGACAGAGATAAGCTAAATACACTAATCACAGACTATGCTTCTCAGCAGCCAGTAATCGGTCAGCTTATAGACCTTGCGCTCCTTGGCAACGGACTTCTACGAGGTGAAGACCTATGCAAATTTATAACTCGCTCTATCAGCCTGCTTTAAAATGGTATAATCAGACTTGATATTATGATACATAAATAGCGTGTTAAACTATAAAATCCCTTAAAACGGCGTAATACATAGGCATCGGGGCGAAAAAA
>JBJECS010000112.1:0-17204 GCA_051871335.1 Muribaculaceae bacterium
GGGTTTTAACAAGTATGCGAAGGCAGGACTTGCGGCGTATGTCACTCATCAAATCCGCAGCTATACACAGGCTCCAGACACAGTAACAGGCACAGAGGGAGCCGCGGGACTGACGCCAAATCCTTTTCCTGATATCAAGGCAAAGGAAAAGCAAAATCTGATGTGGGTAGGAGTTCAACTGACCAAGCAGCAAGGTACTTATCTAACTTATGATGTCAAAGGTGAGATAGGACTTGTAGGTCCGGCATCGGGCGAGGTTAAGATAGATGGGAAAATCAATACGCGCTTTCCATTGTTAGGTGACACAGTCGGATTGACAGCGTACGGGAAGTTTGACAATGTGGCTCCGCCATATCTTTACAATAACTATGTTTCAAATCATTTTATCTGGAAAAATGACTTTCCAAAGATACGCAAGGTTCGCGTGGGTGGAATTTTGACGGTACCTTACACCAATACTCGGCTCAATATTGGGGTGGAGAATGTTCAAAACTATATTTATTTTGACAAAACTTGCATGCCGGTTCAGCATAGTGGAAGTGTACAGGTGTTTAATGCAACTCTGAGCCAGCATCTTGGCTATCGAGCTTTGAACTGGGATAATGAAGTAACGTATCAAACGTCAACGGAAGAGAGTGTTATACCTCTGCCAAAGCTTGCGATATACAGCAATGCTTATCTGACGTTTAAGGTAGCACGGGTGCTTGATGTCCAATTTGGTGTGGATTGTTCGTATTACACAAAGTATAAGAGCGTTGCCTATCAGCCGGCAACGATGACTTTTTATAATCAGGATGAGGTGGAGTGTGGTGGATTTCCATACATGAACGCATACGTAAACATGAAGTTGAGTAAGGTTCGCTTTTACGTCATGATGTCGCACGTCAATCAGGGAATGACAGAGGATAATTATTTCTCTATGCCGCATTATCCGCTAAATCCAAGGCGCTTTTTGCTTGGCTTGACGATTGATTTTGCAAATTAAGAGGTAGTGTATTACGGGATGGAAAAGAAAGTATTAAAGACAGGTAGAATTGCAATATACCTCGTGTTGCTGGTTGTTGTGCTGGCGGCAATGTGGGGTCTGAGGGAATGTTCCTCACCTCGGTCAAATATAATTGGTAGAGCGGATGGGGATACGCTAAATATAGCGATAGAACTTTCTCCGATAGCATTATCAATGCGAGAGGATACGCTGTGCGGATTTCATTATGAACTAATCAGAGAATTATGTGCAGAACATGGTCGCCCTGTTAAAATCTCAGCTTTTACCAGCCTAAATTCCGCTTTACGACAGCTTGATGAGTGTCTGTTTGATGTGGTGATAGCAGATATACCGGTGACGACTAACATGAAGGAGAAATATCTCTATACCGACTCGATTTATATTGACCATCAGGTGCTTGTACGGCTAAAGGAAACTGTTGATAAGGGTTTTACGCAAAATGACCTTGCGGGTGACACAATCTGGGTGCCAAAGGGTTCGCTTGCGGTGGAACGCATACATAATCTGGCGGAGGAGATAGGAGACACAATATACGTTGTGGAAGACGAGAAATATGGCGCAGAGCAGCTAATAATCCTCACAGCATTGGGAGAGAGAAAGCAGGCCGTGGTAAATATGAAGTACGCAGAATCATTAGCTGCCGAATATCCTCAGCTCGATATATCTACAGCCATATCATTTAATCAGTTTCAGTCTTGGGTATTGGCGAAGGACAATGTGGCACTGCGCGATAGCCTGAATGTTTGGCTTAAGGAGTACAAGTCCACAGAACGGTATGAAAATTTGTGCAAGAAGTATTGGTAAATACCAGTTTGCTTGTGTAACATAGAGTAAATGAAGATTATAAGAAGATTATATATTCAACCAAATTCAGCAGAATGTATAGCTTGGCATGGTTTTTGTGAAAATGGCGTTGAATTTGTGATGTAGTCTTTGTTGTATGAGAAAAAAGCAGTAACTTTGTAAATTAAATATTTTGAACAATAACAAAAAGAAAGTAGACCATATATGGAGCAATTAGCATCGAAGTACAGTCCCTCAGAAGTAGAGGAGAAATGGTATGAATATTGGATAAAGCACGACTTGTTTAAGTCAGTGCCAGATAGTAGAGAACCGTACACTATAGTGATACCGCCACCAAACGTGACGGGCATACTTCATATGGGTCATATGCTAAATAATACGATTCAGGATATCCTTGTCCGCCGCGCTCGTATGGAGGGAAAGAATGCTCTGTGGGTTCCGGGCACAGACCATGCGTCTATTGCAACAGAAACGAAGGTGATAGCAAAGTTGGCATCAGAAGGTATCAAGAAGACAGACCTTACTCGCGAGCAGTTTTTGGAGCATGCATGGGCGTGGACACATAAGCACGGAGGAATTATCCTACAGCAACTACGTAAACTTGGTGCATCATGCGACTGGAGCCGTACAGCCTTTACAATGGATGAAACACGCAGCAAGAGCGTGATAAAGGTGTTCTGTGACCTCTATGAGAAAGGACTAATCTATCGTGGTCTGCGCATGGTTAACTGGGACCCACAAAACCGTACGGCAATCTCAGATGATGAGGTTTTCTTTGTAGAAGAGCAGTCTAAGCTGTACTATCTGAAATATTATATTGCAGATGATGACATGACCGGTGAAACCGGAGATGAGCAAGAGGTTGTACACCGTGATGCTCAGGGTTGCAGATATGCGGTAGTTGCGACTACACGTCCTGAGACCATAATGGGTGATACAGCAATGTGCATCAATCCAAAAGACCCTAAAAACCAGTGGCTGAAGGGGAAAAAGGTAATTGTTCCGCTTGTAGGTCGTGTAATACCTGTAATAGAGGACAGATATGTGGAAATAGACTTTGGTACAGGTTGCCTTAAGGTGACGCCGGCACATGACAAGAATGATAATATGCTGGGCAAGAAATATAACCTGGAGACAATAGATATTTTCAATGAAGACGGAACAGTAAGCGAGGCTGGTGGAATGTATGTAGGCATGGACCGTTTTAATGTGCGTAAGCAGATAGCAAAAGACCTTGATGCTGCCGGATTGCTTGAGAAGATAGAAGACTACACAAATAAGGTTGGTTTCTCAGAGCGCACAAAGGTTGCGATAGAGCCACGCCTGTCACTTCAGTGGTTTATAGATATGCGTCACTTTGCCGAGATTTCTTTGAAGCCAGTGATGGATGATATCATCAAGTTTGTACCAGAGAAATATAAAACAACATATCGCCTATGGATAGAGAATATCCAAGACTGGTGTATAAGTCGTCAGCTGTGGTGGGGTCACCGTATACCAGCATACTACTATAATGACGCAGAAGGAAAAGAGCAGATAGTAGTGGCCGAAAGCAAGGAGCAGGCACTTGAAAAGGCTATAGCAGACTCAGGACTTGCACTCACTGCTGATGATTTGCGCCAAGATGAGGGAGCGCTTGACACATGGTTCTCAAGCTGGCTATGGCCAATCACCCTTTTTGACGGTATTAACAATCCGGGTAACGAAGAGATAAAGTATTATTATCCAACGGCAACGCTTGTAACCGGTCCGGATATCATCTTCTTCTGGGTAGCACGAATGATAATGGCAGGCTATGAATACGTAGGCAAGCAACCATTTAACAACGTGTATTTCACAGGAATAGTTCGCGATAAGATAGGTCGCAAGATGTCAAAGCAACTTGGCAATTCCCCAGACCCACTGGAACTTATTGCAAACTTTGGAGCAGATGGTGTAAGAATGGGTATGATGCTATCAGCACCTGCAGGCAACGATATCATGTTTGATGAGAAACTGTGTGAACAGGGGCAATTTTTCTGCAATAAGATATGGAACGCATTCCGCCTAATAAAGGGATGGCAGACAGCAGATATACCCCAGCCAGAGGCTTCGCGAGTTGCAACAGAGTGGTTTGACTCAAAACTAAGCGAGGCAATACTTGAAATAGAAGACCTTTTCAGTAAATTCCGCCTGAATGAGGCCCTTATGGCAGTATATCGTCTGTTCCGTGATGAATATTCATCATGGTATCTTGAGATGGTAAAGCCGGCGTATGGCGAGCCTATTGACAGTAAAACTTATGGTCAGACACTTGAATACCTTGACAAGCTGTTGCGTCTGCTCCACCCATTTATGCCATTTATTACGGAGGAGCTATGGCAGCACCTTGCAGAGCGTAAAGAAGGCGAGTCAATAATGTATGCATCGCTGCCAGTTGCAAGTGAGGTTAACGAAAAACTCCTTGCAGACGTAGAGTATGCAAAGGAAATTATCGCCGGTGTTCGTGGTGTAAGAGCAGCCAAGAATATTCCGCAGAAAGATGCCCTCAGCCTGAGAATAATTGGTGCTGAGCTTCCGGCATATCAGGAAGTAATTGCTAAGCTCGCAAACCTGTCAGAGGTTGTAGCAGTGGCCGAAAAAGATGCGGCAGCAGCTTCATTTATGGTGGGAACGACAGAGTTTAATGTACCACTTGCGCAGAATATCGACGTAGAAGCAGAAATAGAGCGACTGAATAAGGAACTTGACTATCTTCGCGGTTTCCTCGCATCTGTAATGAAGAAGCTGTCAAATGAGCGCTTTGTGAACAATGCACCTGCTCAGGTTGTTGAGGTAGAGCGCCGCAAGCAGGCGGATGCAGAAACGAAAATCGCCAACATAGAACAGACTCTCGCAGCGCTAAAGGGTTAGTCTGCAATGCGTAATTCTCACAAAAAGGTTAATCCATAATGAACTTAAGTAAACTATATGAAAAATTCGTAGGTTCAGAGCCCAAGGGAATGACAGAATTGCCAGCCTCCGGCTCAAACCGACGATATTTCCGACTCACCGGGGAACAATCCATAATTGGTGCTGTAGGGACGTGTAAGGCAGAGAATGAAGCCTTTATATATATGGCCAATCATTTCAAGGCAAAAGGTCTGCCAACCCCAGAATTGTATGCAGTGTCGGAAGACCGCATGTCTTATATCCAGGAAGACTTGGGCGACCTATCCCTGTTTGCAGCGATAGAAAAGGGGAGACTAACACGCTCTTTTGGCAATGAGGAGAAAGAATTGCTTGTAAAGGTAATCCGTTTGCTTCCAGACATACAATTTAAGGGAGCAGATGGCTTTGATTACAGTCACTGCTATCCAGCACCGGCATTTGACATGCGTTCCATAATGTGGGACTTAAACTACTTTAAGTATTGTTTCCTGAAGGCAACAGGGCTTGAGTTTCAGGAGGATTTGCTTGAGGATGATTTTGTAGCCCTTGCCAAGACATTGCTGCAGGTGGATTGCAATTCGTTTATGTATCGTGATTTTCAGTCGCGAAACGTGATGATAAAAGATGGTGAGCCATGGTTTATAGACTTCCAGGGCGGACGCAAAGGACCATATTACTATGACCTTGCATCATTCCTATGGCAAGCCAAGGCAAATTTCCCGGATTCATTACGCTATGAGCTGATAGACCATTACATTGATGCTCTGAATAAGTATATTCAAGTGGATAAAGCGGTGTTTTATAGTCAATTACGCCACTTTGTACTATTTAGAACGCTGCAAGTTCTTGGTGCATATGGTTTCCGAGGCTATTTTGAGAAAAAACCGCACTTTATGCAGTCAGTTCCGTTTGCGCTTGCGAATTTGCGAAATATAATAGCAACACCGTTTGCCGAATATCCATATCTTTCAGAATTGCTGACACAACTTGTAAACATGAAGCAGTTTACAGATGATTTGCAGAAAAACGCACTGAAAGTGAAGGTGTTTAGCTTTGCATATAAAAAAGGTATTCCAAATGACCCGTCGGGGAATGGCGGGGGATATGTTTTCGATTGCCGAGCAATAAACAATCCGGGCAAATATGAGCGATATAAGCCATTTACGGGACTTGACCAACCTGTGATAAAGTACCTTGAAGATGACGGGGAGATACTGAAGTTTCTTGACCACGTCTATCCTCTTGTAGATTCGTCAGTGAGCCGATATATAGAGCGAGGATTTACGTCGCTTATGATTTCTTTTGGCTGCACAGGCGGTCAGCATCGCTCAGTGTATTGTGCTCAACACCTTGCCGAGCATATCTCCAAAAAATATGGCGTACAGGTAGACCTTGTACACCGCGAACAAAATATAGAACAGTCATTTCCGGCAAAATAAGTATGCGCGCTTTTATCTTTGCAGCAGGTCTTGGTACCCGTCTTAAGCCATTTACAGAGCATCATCCTAAAGCATTGGTGACTGTGTGTGGTGTGCCAATGTTGCAGCGTGTGATACTAAAACTGAAAAATGCAGGGATAAGGGACTTTGTGATAAATGTACATCATTTTGCGCAACAGATAATAGATTTCCTTGCGCAAAATGATAATTTTGGAGTCAATATCATAATTTCGCACGAGGTTGAGCATCCAATGGAAACGGGTGGCGCATTACTATATGCAGCTAACTTATTTAAAGGAGAAGAGCCAATCCTAATCCATAATGCAGATATTCTGACGGACTTTGACGTCAATGAGATGCTTGCCAAACACGAGAAATATGGTGCAGACGCAACTCTACTTGTAGCGCATAGAGAGTCTTCACGTCAGATATATTTTGACCACAATACGCATGTATTGCACGGCTGGAGAAATCTAAAGACAGGGGAGTCAATTCCTGAAAATTTCTCTGACTACGATGGTTATGACAGTTGCGCTTTTGGAGGAGTTCATATTATTAATCCGTCAGTATTACAGGAAATTCGGCATTATGCTACGACTGATGTCTTCCCAATATTCCCATTTTACCTCAGTGCTATATCAAGGCTGAAAATAGTATCATTCATGCCGAAAAAGCCATATAATTGGTTTGACATAGGCAAGCCAGAAACACTTCAAAAAGCGGAAGACAGCTTAAGATTTTTGACCCATGAAAAATGACAAGAAATATGACTATCTGATAGTTGGAGCAGGACTTTTTGGTGCTGTTTTCGCTCATGAGGCAAAACTTGCGGGCAAGCGATGTCTTGTGATAGACAGGCGTGAGCACCGCGGCGGAAACATATACTGCGAGAACGTAGATGGAATAAATGTACACAAATATGGTGCGCACATTTTTCATACAGACGACAAGGATGTGTGGCAATACGTAAATAAGTTTGTGGAATTTAACCGCTATACGAACTGTCCTGTAGCAAACTATAAAGGCAAACTCTATAATTTGCCGTTTAACATGAATACGTTTTATGCTCTTTGGGGTGTAAAGACTCCTGCAGAGGCACAGGCTAAAATAGAAGAGCAGCGTGAGGAATTTGCACATATAACATCACCTAAAAATCTTGAAGAGCAAGCACTTACTCTTTGCGGAAAAGATATATACTATACCTTGATAAAGGGCTATACTGAAAAGCAATGGGGTAGGGCGGCTACCGAGCTTCCGGCTTTTATAATACGTCGTCTTCCTTTCAGGTTTACGTTTGATAATAATTATTTTAACGATGCGTATCAAGGCATACCTATTGGAGGGTATAATGCGTTGATTGATAATTTATTAGATGGAGTAGAAGTTCGGCTGTGCGAAGACTATTTTGACAATCGTCAGGAATATGACAGGTTAGCACTTAAAACGCTATTCACAGGTTGCATTGACCGATATTATGACTATAAGTGCGGTCATCTTGACTACCGCAGCTTGCGATTTGAGCATAAACGTCTTGATGTAAGCAATTTTCAGGGCAATGCGGTAGTGAATTATACCGAGCGAGATATTCCATACACCAGAATTATTGAGCACAAGCATTTTGAGTATGGAACTCAGCCGCACACGGTAATCACATATGAGTATCCAGATGAATATGCAGAGGGGAAAGAGCCTTATTATCCAATCAATGATGAGGCAAATAGTAAGAAATATTCTGATTACCTTGCTATGGCGCAAAGAGAGGAAAATGTAATATTCGGAGGACGTCTTGCCACATATGTCTATGCAGACATGGATGATACGGTAGCAGCGGCGTTAAGGCTTGCAAATGAACAATTAAACAGACACTAAGACATGTTAGATAATCTCACACATCACCGCACTATATATGTAAATCCAGACTATAATGATGTAGCCGAATTTATGGAGACTTTGCCCGAACGGTTTGATGCCGGCGAGGGTGAAATGATTTATAAGGGAAGAAATGAGATACGTCTGATGAAGTGGGGTGAATATAATCTTGTGGTGAAATCGTTTACAAAGCCATATATTATAAACCGAATAGCTTATGGGATACTACGCGGCAGCAAGGCAAAACGGTCTTACCTCAATGCGCAGTCTTTTCTTAGCATAGGCGTTGGTTCACCTCAGCCAGTTGCGTATATGGATGTGCGTGACGGGATTTTACTTGACAAGAGCTATTATGTGAGCTTGATGTCGGCATGCCCATATGTATATGAAGACCTTTTCAGTACTCAAGCCGAACACTGCGAGGCTGTGTGCAGAGAGATAGGCAGGATTACAGCAATACTTCATAACAATGGTTTTGCTCACAAGGACTATGGTCGCAGAAATATATTGTTTAAGATTCAAGAAGATGGAAAGGCATACCTCGAAATTGTGGATTTAAACCGTATGACGATAGGAAAAATAGGCTTTCGTGATGGTTGCCAAAATTTTGAACGACTGCCGGCAACTCCACAGATGCAGAGGTGGATGGCAGAGGAATATGCGTCGGGACGCGGTTTTGATGCCGATGAGTGCTATAAGCTGATATTTGATTTCAGAAACAAGGATAAAGGAACAGAAGAGATATGAAAATTAGTGCTGTAGTAGTAACATATAACCGCATTAACCTGCTTAAACGCACAGTAGATTGCCTTCGAGCAAATGGTCCTGTAAATGAGATTGTAGTAGTAAACAACGGAAGCACAGACGGCACTGCAGAATGGCTGGATTCTCAGGAGGATATTCATGTAATACATCAGGAGAATGTAGGTGGGTCCGGTGGATTTTATACGGGGATAGACTATGCCTATAACAGTGGTGCAGACTGGATATGGTGTATGGATGATGACGTGTTTCCAAGGGCTGACTGTATGGAGCGATTACTTGATCATATTGATAATCCGGAGATAGGTATTCTCGCACCACGCAGGCTGATAGATGGAGAAATTTTCTGCCATGATTTTCAGGGTTACAATTTGACAAATCCGTTCTCTTCAATGTATACCGGAAGGATAGATAACAGTGCTGTGAATGGTCCGATTTTTATAGCGGGAACGGCATTTGAGGGACCTTTTATCCGCCGTGAAGTAGTGGAGAAGATAGGTCTTCCGACTCGAGACCTTTTTATATTCTGTGATGATACAGACTATTGCATTAGAACGCTTCAAGCCGGATATAAGATTTTGTATGTTCCTGACGCACTTATGGATAAGCAAAAGTTTTTCAGTAATGACGACTGGGCAGAGCGAAACCGCAAGAAGAAATGGAAAAGGTATTATCAGGCGCGTAATTCGGCATATCTAAATCATCACTATGGCAAGAATTGGGGGGTAAAATATCTGCGTGGTTTCATAAATGTGTTTGGAAGTATAGCCACCGCCTTTTTCACAGCACCATTTTCAAAAGCGTGGTCGTATAAAGATATTCCTATACTATGGCGAGCTTATCGAGATGGGGTGAATGAGAAGTTGGGCAAGATGTAGTCAAAAAGTAGTGAGAGAGTTACGGTATTGCAATGGGGTCATTCCAGTGTATCTGTGAAAGTATTTAGTGAAAACACTTTGGTCAACAAAATTCATGCGTTGAGATATTTCCTGTAGCGTCACGTCTTCATGAGCAAGGAGTAGTTTAGCCTCGACGATGACGGCATCAGTGATGAGTTTAGACACAATACCTCCAGTACATTCATTTACAATTCTGCCGAGATATTGTGATGATACGCAGAGTTTGTCTGCATAAAAAGCGACACTACGTTCAGTCTGTGCATATTCACGAATAAATCCGATAAGTCTCTGAAAAATGATAGAGGTGCGGTTTCGTCGTCCGTGATATACGGAGTCTAAAACTGCTGTTTCAAAATAAGTTGCAATCTCGAGGAAAAGTATTCTTAGCTTAAGGTCCAATATTGTCATAGCTCTGCTTGAATAGACCTTTCTCATTGTGAGTTCGATTCCTGAAAAATAGTCGAATATCAATTTTGCAAAATCATCTTGAAATTTTACGGAAATATTGCTGTCTACGAATTCAACATATCTGCTGTCGAAAACAGGACGATTGTCGAATATCCTAATTATAGCTGAGCCGTGAATACTGAAACTCCATCCAATTAAGTCGTTTGAACAGTCAATAATCTCGCAAATTCTCTTGTTGGTGTCAATATCCGCGAAGTGATTTTCTTTAAGAGTCGCAATAATATTGTCTATTTTCAAGACTAAGAATCCTGCCTTCACGAAAATAAGTGTTCTTGAGCGTTTAATCTTAGGGAATGTATCTTTTAGGGTAGAGCTGCAGAGTTCCATAATCGTGAAGTCATCCATTATGTGAACTCGGAATGTGGGGTTTTGATTTTGAGAGTCCATTTTCTAAAAAGGGAATTATTAAATTATGGCGCAAAATTATGAAATTTTCAAATTTGTTTGTTGTAAAGAAATATTAATTCATAAATATGAGGATTGAAAAAACGTTAAATTGCTAAGTGTTAGTGTATTGTTGTTTCAAATATGACAAAAATGCGTTTAATAAGTTTGCAAATTATCCCGCAATAGTGGTATAACTTTGCAGTGAAAACATAAAATCATATAAAAACTATCCAAAAGATATTATGAAAATTTTTAATTGTTATGCAGGAATTGCAACGTTGATATTAATGCTGATTTCATGTGGCGAGCAGCATAGAGTGCCTCAGGCTGCAAAGTATAATACAATCACCATTTCGACAGACTCTGTTACGATAGAGAAGGAGTACACTGCAGTGCTGCGAGGAGTACAGACAGTTGAGGTACGTCCGCAGGTCAGTGGAAAGATTACAAAAATTATGGTAAAAGAGGGTGCGAAAGTACGAAGCGGAGAAGTGATGTTTATCCTTGACCAAATCCCATATCGTGCGGCATTGGAAAGTGCGAAGGCGCAGGTTAAAAGTGCAGAGGCAGAGGTGGCAACAGCACGCTTAACATACAACAGCAAAGTAGAACTGCGTCGTCAGGGAGTGATTAGTGATTACGAAGTAGAGCAATCGAAAAACACGATGAACTCTGCACTTGCGGCACTTGCAAGTGCTCAAGCGGCAGAATTAAATGCTCAGAATGACTTGTCGTATACCGAGGTAAAAAGTCCTTCAGATGGAGTGATAGGTATGATACCATATCGTGTAGGTGCTTTGGTTAGTTCGACAATTACAGAGCCTCTTGCAGTTGTGTCAGACAATAGTAGTGTATATGCCTATTTCTCGCTGAGCGAAAGCGAGCTTCAGAAAATGATATCAAAATATGGGTCTTTGAGTGCTGTTGTGGATAATTATCCGCCAGTACAATTAAGGCTGAGCGATGGCAGTGACTATGATAAGACAGGACAAATAGATGCTATCAGCGGAAATGTTGACGATGAGACAGGCGCGGTAAGCTTACGAGCTACTTTTGCCAACCCAGACGATAAGCTGAGGAACGGAGGTTCTGCGTGCATAGTGATACCATATGCATATTCGGGCATTATAATACCTCAGGAGGCAACATTTGAACTACAGGAAAAGACTTTTGTGTATAAGGTGATAGACGGAAAGACAAAGTCAGCGGAAGTGAATGTGGCGGAGGTTAATAACGGTACGCAATATATAGTCACGTCCGGTCTTAATGTTGGAGATATCATTATATCAGAAGGGGTAGGATTACTGCACGACGGAATTGAGGTGTCAATGTCAGAAAATAGTAGTGAAAAATGATTGAAGGAGGATAAAGTATGAACCTTAAATTATTTTTAAATCGTCCAATTCTTTCCGGAGTAATATCCGTGTTGATTGTATTGGTAGGGTTTATAGGTCTTGTTAACCTGCCAATGGAGCAATATCCAGACATTGCATCGCCGACAGTGAGTGTGAGTACTACCTATACCGGAGCAAATGCAGAGACTGTACTAAAAAGTGTCGTTGTGCCACTTGAAGAGGCTATAAATGGTGTTGAAAATATGTCGTATATGACATCAACAGCCACGAATACTGGTTCAGCACGAATAAACATAAACTTTGAACAAGGCACAGACCCTGATTTGGCTACCATAAATGTGAAAAACAGAGTATCGCAGGCAGAAGGAAAGCTTCCGGCAGAGGTGACAAAAATTGGAGTCACTGTTGAGAAGCGACAGAATTCCATGCTTAAAATTTTATCAATCTATAGTCCAGACGACAGCCATGATTCTAAGTTTATAACAAACTATTTCAAAATTAATGTTGAGCCAAGACTTCTGAGAATCAAAGGTGTGGGTTCTGTGATGACAATGGGCGCGGAGTATGCGATGCGCATATGGCTAAATCCACAAAAAATGGCACAGTATAAACTTCAGCCGTCAGAAATAATCAGTAAACTTGATGCGCAGAACGTAGAAGCTGCTACTGGTACACTGGGTGATAATTCTGAAAATACGTTTCAGTATACTCTAAAATATCGGGGGCGGTATGAAAAGGTGAGCGAATATGAAAATATTGTAATAAAGTCGCTTGAAAGCGGTGAAGTATTGCGGCTCAAAGACGTTGCACGTGTAGAACTCGGTTCTCAGAGTTATGATTATTCAAACAAGATAGATTCGCATAACGGTACTACTGCCATGGTGTCTCAGACAGCCGGCTCAAATGCTCATGAAATAAATGTGAAGATAGATGAGCTTATAAATGACTTGCAGGACGAGCTGCCTGATGGGATTGCTATCAAGAGCTTAATGGATACAAACGATTTTTTGAATTCAGCTATGACGGAAGTTGTAAAAACACTGTTTGAAACGATACTGCTTGTTGTTCTTGTGGTGTATGTGTTCTTGCAGAGTGTACGTTCTACGATAATTCCCGCGATATCCATAATAGTATCTCTAATAGGCACATTTGCATTCATGTATATAATAGGCTATTCGCTAAATTTGCTAACATTGTTTGCCCTTGTACTTGTGATAGGAACGGTGGTAGATGATGCGATAGTCGTGGTAGAGGCAGTGCAGGCGGAGTTTGACCAAGGAGAGCGTTCTGCATATTGTGCAACGAGCAAAGCAATGGATGGCATATCCGCAGCAATTATTACAACATCACTTGTGTTTATGGCTGTTTTTATACCAACGTCGTTTGTAGGCGGAGCAAGTGGCACATATTACGAGCAGTTTGGACTGACAATGGCGGTAGCAGTGGGTCTGTCTGCAATAAATGCCTTGACACTATGTCCAGCGCTATGTTCATTACTTATGACTCCACATCGTGACGTGGATGGTGGAGAAAATGCGTCTTTCTCCACACGTTTTCACATTGCTTTTGACCGAGGATTTCAAACGATGGTGATGAAATACAAAAAAACTTTGTCACCTCTATTCCACCGCAAATGGATTGCCTTTGCAAGTCTTGCAATAGTGTGCGGACTGCTTATATACCTGATGGATGTAACAAAGAAAGGACTTATTCCTGATGAGGATATGGGAACTCTATTTGTGAACGTCACTACGCCGGCGGGAAGTACGCTTTCTCAGACATCAAAGGCAATGCAGGAGGTAGAGGACTCTATTCGCAGTATTCCGGAGATAGAGAGCTTCTCAAATGTGGCTGGCTATAGTTCGCTTGGTGGACAGTCTGCATCAGGAGGTATGATTATTGTAAAACTTAAAAACTGGGATGATAGAAAAGAGCCAGGACAAGAAATAAATGCCGTGATAGGAAAAATACTTGCCAAAACCTCAAATATTAAAAAAGCGAGCATCTTCGCGTTTGCCCAACCTACCATTATGGGCTATGGCATGAGTAATGGTTTTGAACTGTATATTCAGGATAAGAATGGCGGAAAAATAGAAGACTTAATGTCTGTGACACGAGACTTTATAGCCGCTCTTAATGCGAGAGAGGAAATATCTCAAGCATATACAGGCTTTGATACACGTTTTCCTATGTATCAAATAGATATAGATGCCGCCAAATGTGAGCGTGCCGGAACGAGTCCAACAGCGGTGTTGAATGTTCTTAATGGATATATCGGGGGTAACTATGCAAGCAATTTTAATGCTTTTTCCAAGCTGTACCGCGTACTTGTGCAGGCAGAGCCAAAGTATAGACTCGATACACATTCTCTCAATAATATGTTTGTAAAGACATCAACTGGTGAAATGGCTCCGATATGCCAGTTTATAGCTTTGAAAAGGGTATATGGAAGTGAATCACTTACAAGATTTAACCTATATACATCGATAGCAGTAAACGGGCAGCCTGCTGAGGGTTATAGTTCCGGTGATGCGCTTAAAGTAATTGAGGAGGTGGCTAAGCAGACTCTGCCTAAGGGTTACGGATATGAATATTCGGGTATAACACGTGAGGAGTCAAATTCTACGGGTAATACATCAATGATATTTGGTATCTGTGTTGTATTTATATATCTGATATTATGCGGACTATATGAGAGCCTTTTTATACCAATGGCTGTGATGCTGAGTGTGCCATTCGGACTGCTGGGAACTTTTGTATTCGCCCAAATTTTTGGGTTGGAAAATAACGTTTACATGCAAGTGGGACTAATCATGCTCATAGGTCTTCTTGCAAAGACAGCTATATTGCTCACTGAATATGCCTCTACTCGGCGTAAAGAGGGTATGTCTGTCACAAAAGCGGCGATAGAGGCAGCGGGAGCTCGTCTACGCCCAATATTGATGACTGCTCTGACTATGATAATAGGTATGCTTCCGCTTGTGTTTTCTTCCGGTGCAGGCGCCAATGGAAATATATCATTGTCAATGGGTGTGATTGGCGGTATGACAGTGGGTGTAATATCTCTCCTGATAATGGTCCCTGTATTCTTCATTGTCTTTCAGAAGATACAGGAGAAAGTGATGCCCAAAAGTAATAATGCTAAAAATAGATAATGAGAATATGAAAATAATAAGTAGATTTGTTTTAGTGTTTTTGTGTGTTAGTTTTCTCTATGGGTGCAAATCCATAGGGAGGCTGCACTCAAACTATAGCCGTCCGGATATAGACACGGAGGGTATTATACGCAGTGAATATATATCATCAGGTACAGATACAATGTTTGGCTGGAGACAAATGTTTAAAGACTATATGCTTGTGGCGCTGATTGAGGATGGGCTTGAAAATAATGCAGATGTAAATATTGCAAGGCTGAATGTAGAGGTGGCAAAGGCAGAGCTGACAGCATCAAAACTTGCATTTACACCGTCGCTAAATGCAATGGCAACCGGTTCGCTCAGTAGTTACGACGGAAGTAAGCCCACAAAAACATATACTCTTGGTGCAGAGTCAAGCTGGGAATTGGACATATTCGGAAAATTGTCTAGCGAAAAGAAAATTGCATCTGCGACAGTAGAGGAAAAAGCGGCGTATGAACAAGCTGTGCGTTCGCAGATAATAGCAACGATTGCTGCAGACTATATGCTCTTGATGATGTATGATTCACAGATAGAAATTACAGAAGAAACTATAGTTTCTTGGGAAGAATACATAAAGACTCAACGTGCGCTGATGAATGTGGGGTCTGCGAATATCGCAGATGTTTATCAGGCTGAGGCAAGTATGCTAAATACAAAAGCGTCTCTTGAAAGTCTGTTATTGCAGCGTATAAAACTTGAGAACTCCCTCTGCGCATTATTAGGAAAAGGGTGTGATGGCGGTATCCGTAGAGGAAAACTTGAGAACCAGGAATTGCCAACTAAGTTTATCAACGGTGTAAGTGTTAAATATCTAATAAATCGCCCAGACGTAAGAAGTGCAGAGTCAAAACTGAAGCAAGCATATTATACTGAGAATAAAGCATATTCATCATTTTATCCATCTCTGAACCTCAGCGGTTCTGCCGGTTGGACAAATAGTGGAGGGATAGGTGTGACTAATCCGGGAGCGTGGCTCTTGCAGGCAGCAGGTTCACTAGTTCAACCAATTTTCAACAAGGGACAGAATAGGTCAAACCTCAAAATAGCTCAGGCAAAAGCTGAACAGGCGTTAATCTCATGGAAACAGAGTGTGATTGACGCAGGAAGGGAAGTGAATGATGCCCTTGCAACATGGCAATCAGCTAAACTTACAGAGGAATTTGATATGCAACAGGAGGAAAAGCTGGAAAAGACATTGAGTAACATGGAACTTCTTATGAAACATGGTACAGTCAACTATCTACAGGTTGTCATAGCGCGTCAGTCGCTACTTAATGCACAATTAAATTTAAAACATGATATATATAACCAACTTCAGAGCATCATTTATTTCTATCAAGCCTTAGGTGGTTGTTAATCTTTCTCATAGATTTCAAGGTCGGATGCATTGTATGTGATATATAGTGCATCTTTTTTTGTTCATTTTTATGTGTTGGTTTGTGTAAAGAAAACCGCCCCTGAAAATGGTTTCAGAGGCGGAAATGTTATGGAAATGAATTATGAAAAATTATTTTCCTTCGTGTTCGTTATCAACGATACCGGCAAGCTCAGGGTCAATCATGATGCGACCGCAGTATTCACATACGATGATTTTCTTGTGCATCTTGATTTCAAGCTGTTTTTGGGGTGGGATACGATTGAAGCAACCACCGCAAGCGTTACGCTGAATGTATACTACACCAAGTCCGTTGCGAGCATTTTTGCGGATGCGCTTGAATGCTGTAAGTGTACGCTCGTCAATTCGAGGTTCAATGTCGTGGGCCTTTTCGCGTAGTCTCTCTTCATCTTGGCGAGTTTCAGCAACGATTTCTTCAAGTTCACGTTTTTTCTCTTCGAGGATGTGGTTGCGGTCAACGAGGTTTTCTTCAATAGAAGCAATTTCAGCAGACTTGTTTTCAATGATGCGGTTGTACTCATTGATATGCTTTTCAGCGAGCTCAATTTCAAGAGATTGGAATTCGATTTCCTTGGATAGGAGGTCGTATTCGCGGTTGTTGCTGACGTTGTTAATCTGCTCTTTGTAGCGGACGATTTTCATCTTAGACTCTTCGATTTTGGCTTTTTCAGCACCGAGCTTCTTGCGGACTTCATCGATTTCAGCCTTGAAATTCGCTATACGTGTCTGA
>JBJECS010000113.1:0-3219 GCA_051871335.1 Muribaculaceae bacterium
TTCTCCGAGGTCATGGTGCATGTAGCAGCTGCCGTGGAATGACTCGTAGTTGTCGGTCAGTTCGTTTACTATGTAGAATTTTGCGAGTTCGTTAAGGTCGATGTAGTCAGCCCATTTGCAGTTTTCTTTGTTGCTGTCGTAGATGAGTGCGTTTATGTTGCTCATCTGTGAGGTGAGAAATTCTTGCTGCTGTGAAGAGAGGATTTCGGGAGATTTGTATGTGAAAATAATTCGAGCGCCGTCGCCTTCTGTTATTTCAATGTGCGGGTCGGTGTCGTAGTTGTCTATTTCGACAATCCATCCGCCGGAGATTGAGTCGGGATGGGTTTGGTTGTCGGCTTGTTCGAAGATGTTTAATCGGTCTTTTGCGACGCGGATGTTTTCTGTGAGGAAGTAAAGTCCTTCGTATGAGCCGTTAAGGACGAGCTCGCAGGGCTGGTCGGCCGGTGTCCATTTCATGCCGATAAGTCTGCTGAGTTCATATCCTACGGGGTTTCTAAGGAATCCGCGAATGTCGTCGGCGGCAGCGAGGAGTACGAAGTGTTTGCTTTTGTTCATTCCCAGGAGGGCAGCTTTTGCGTCGAGTTTCAGTCGGTATGGTTTTTTGTCGAATCCTACCCAGGTCCAGTTGCCTCTGCCTTTTATCTGCAGAGGGAGTGGAGCGGCTTTGCTGCCTATGGCAGATATACCTTCTGTGCCCATAGGGTCGACGTAGTATGTTGCTGTGAGGTATTCGTCGCGTGATGTGACGGGTTTGCCGGAGTCTGTGTTGATGTAGATTACGGGTAGTGTGCCGGAAACGTCTACGGCAGTGGCAGTGGCTATTGCTGCCATGAAGATAATTGATATAAATAATTTTTTCATGATACGTGGTAAGTATGATTTTCTGCAAAGTTACGACTTTTTGTGTAATTGTGCAAATGAATCAGGTGTGAGCGGAGTATAGATTTAATAAAAGTTTAATAAAGAGTTTAATAAAGGAAAAATTGTGATGTAAGGGCGGAAAATTCATAAAAAATACGTAATTTTGCAGTCATAAAGCAGCCAGACGGCTCGTCGCTGACGTAAATTGTAACGTTTGAGGAAAGTCCGGGCAACGGAGAGCGCCATATTTCTTAACGGGAAGCTATCGGTGACGGTAGAGGCAACGTGACAGAAAATAACCGCCACGAAAGTGGTAAGGGTGAAAAGGTGGGGTAAGAGCCCACCGGGTGGCATAGTGATATGTCATGCCGCACGCCTTATGGGTTGCAAGGTCAAGTATACCGCCATTTAAGGGTTGCTCGCCCATTGGCGGGGGGTAGACTGCTATAGAGGGGTGGCAACACGTCTCACAGATAAATGACGGGCCGCAGGCGGTGTCTCGCGTAGTCGACAGTGCCGCATGCGACATAACCCGGCTTATAGTCTGACTGCTTTTTTTATTACTAGTGTGTTCATGAAAGTTGGTGGAATTCGGGACGAGGCGGTAATGTGTAGTTTTTCATTGATTTTGATACTTTGATACAATGGAGCTATAATTTTTTGTATTGCCAGAGTGAATTTTGATTTTTGTGCGTCTTGGCTTTGTGCAATTTTTAATTTCTTTTATGATAGATTGTCTATAAATGGTCAATTCTTTGTACTTGTGTGTTTTATCAAGGTCTGATAGTACTACTTTAACGAGAAGTCTTCCACAAGGGGCTGTCATAAATTCCTTAAATGTGTCTCTACGAAAATTAAATTTGTTTCGATTCATGAGAATTTCATATTTAACTTTTTTGTCGGTCCAAGAATTGAAAATAGAGAATGCTCCTCTAAAACAGATTAATGTTAGTGTAATTTGTGCTATCAGCAATGGTGTGTTAATCACATATAGCGATATAGACATAATACCCCCTCCTATCAATAATAGGAGGAAGGCATATGTGTTTAGGTATAAGAAACGAACAGTAGTATTAATACCTTTGTTGTTTATTTTTGATTTGCGCATAAAGCATTATAGAAAGCATCTAAAATTTGTTTTGCTCCGCTTTCATTGACGCCCTTTAGCAAAATAGATGTGCTCTGAGTCCAAGATTCATAATAGAAGTGATATGCTTGGCAGAAGCAGCCGCAGAAGGTTGCTTCCTTTAAGTATCCGGCTTCTTTTACACTTGAAGGTAGTACGTACTTAACATCTTTACGAGCGTTAAATATCCAACATACCCTATCTTGGCTAACTTCAATAACTCGCTTGTCGGTTATTACAAGATAGCCGTGGCGTCTGTTGCCCAGAATTAGGTTAATAATCTTGTTGATAGCACCAAATAATCGAGCAATTGGGTTTGAGGATGTTGCCCATAATTCGGCTTCTAATTCCATTACGAGATTCTCATTAGGGTCGAGAATAACTCCTGATTTTAAGTTTGACATAGAAATAATAATTTTTTGTTGCTCAATGGAATCTTGGTGAGCAGAATAAAGATTAGTTTACTACACTACAGAAGGAAAAACCGTAGATTCCCACTTAAGCCATTTATGACAATCGCTTTATTATAGGTTCTAAGGTCAGCAATTTCATACCTGTCGTAAGTGACGATTCACCTTCAAATAGTGCCGCAACATGGAATGTGGATTTGTTTCCTATATAAAGCTACGGCTTTGCAAAGGTAAACATAATTTAATAAATACCCCCAATGTTAAAATAGGTTAACAGGAGTCGATTTTGCGATAATTTTCCGAAATTGGTAGATTTAACTTTCTGAGTGTGATGGTTTTTAAGCTGGTGTCAGTGAGTTTATTATAGAGATGAAGTTGGCTTCGGATGTTTTCATTTTGTTACAAAATTCCGAGTAAGATGTGGATGTATCGCAAATTTCGATGCCGAGGATAGAAATTGTAGAGTCTCTGCCTATGATTTTCTTTGTGGGAATTATAGTCTGTGGTTTTTCGAGTGGTGCAATAAATGCTCCGTGTGTGGCGTTGAGTGCGTTTATGTAAACTATTATCTGGTGTATATCATCTCTGTCAACCGTGGCGACGTCGTTGTAGCTTCCGAGCCGCTTATATTTGGCGTCAAGCACGATTTTTGATGCTTTGTTGTAAAAATCCGGGTATCGGATGCCGCTGTTGTCTTCAAAGATGTAGATGCCGCCTTTTCTGTGTTTGTTTTTCGGGTGTGTGAAACCTTTTGGCAGTAGTGTATTAATATATTCTTCCCAAAGCCATGCGCCGTCGAAAAGGATGCCGCATATTTCT
>JBJECS010000114.1:0-3214 GCA_051871335.1 Muribaculaceae bacterium
TCGGGAGGCGAGAATTTCGTCAGTGCGTGAAGCCCACTGGCGCTTGCCGAAAATCCGCTCTGCGTCTTCATTGAAAATCACCTCATTTTTGAGCAGAGTATCAGCGAGTTGCGCATGTCCGTCAGCATGCTCTTTCAGGATAGCCTTTGCGCGTGCATATTGCTCGCTCACGATGCGCGACACTTCCTTGTCTATGAGCTCTGCGCGCCCTTCGCTGTAAGGCTTTCCAAACATGAAGTCTTGTCCTGTAGAGTCGTAGTAGCAGAGGTTTGCGAGATTGTCGCTCATGCCATAAAATGCCACCATGGCGTATGCCTGTTTTGTCACGCGCTCCAGGTCGTTTAGTGCTCCGGTGGAAATTCTGCCCATAAACATTTCTTCAGCGGCACGCCCTGCGAGGAGAGAGCATATATCGTCAAGGATTGCCTGTGCCGGCGTTATCTGCCGTTCTTCAGGCAGGTACCAGGCTGCACCGAGGCTCTTTCCGCGAGGCACGATTGTGACCTTTATCAGCGGATTTGCGTATTCCAAAAACCATGATACAGTGGCGTGTCCCGCCTCGTGTATTGCGATAGAGCGTTTTTCCTCGTCAGTCGTGATTTTTGAGCGTTTTTCCAGTCCTCCAACAATCCTGTCTACAGCATCGGTGAAGTCTTTGCGCTGTACGCTGCTCTTGCCATGGCGTGCGGCGATAAGTGCAGCCTCGTTGCATACGTTTGCAATGTCTGCACCGGAGAAGCCCGGTGTCTGGCGTGCGAGCAGCTCAAGGTCTACTGTATCGTCGATTTTCACGTCGCGAAGGTGCACTTTGTAGATTTCTATACGGTCGTGCAGGTCTGGTAATTCTACGTATATTTGCCTGTCAAATCGCCCTGCACGCAGAAGTGCTTTGTCCAGTACGTCAGCGCGGTTTGTTGCTGCAAGAATGATTACACCGCTGTTTCTTCCGAAGCCGTCCATCTCAGTGAGCAGCTGGTTTAGGGTGCTTTCGCGCTCGTCGTTTGCGTTGCTGATGTTATTTTTGCTGCGTGCACGTCCCACCGCGTCTATCTCGTCGATGAATATGATGCACGGAGATTTTTCCTTAGCCTGCTTGAACAGGTCGCGGACGCGTGACGCTCCTACGCCTACAAACATTTCCACAAACGAACTGCCTGACATGGATAAGAATGGCACGTTTGCCTCGCCTGCCACGGCGCGTGCCAGCAAGGTCTTTCCTGTTCCCGGAGGACCTACAAGGAGTGCGCCCTTAGGAATTTTACCTCCTAATTCAGTGTATTTCTTCGGGTTTTTAAGAAACTCCACTATTTCCTCAATCTCAGTCTTGGCCTCCGCAAGCCCGGCTACGTCCTTGAATGTGACCTTTTCCTTATTGCCCTTGTCGTATATCTCGGCGTTAGACTTGCCCACGCTGAATATGCCGCCTCCACCGCCAGACATCTTGCGCATCAAGAAAAAGAAAAGCATGACGAAGAGCAGCACCGGTCCCAGTGTCCATATGAGGTTTGAGTAGTCTGTTTTCTTTTTGTATTCTACTTTGCCCGTAAAATAGCCTTTTTCAACCCAGTTGTCGATTTTTTCCTGGATGTTGTCTGCGGTAGGGGCTTGGGTGGTGATTATGTTTTTGTCTGATTTTTCAAGATGAGACTTGTCAAATAGCTTTTTTGCGAGAGAGTCAGTCACTTCCGCCTCTATTTCCAATGTATTTGAATACACAACGATGTTTTTTATGCCTTTTTCTTTGGCGTACTGTTCGAGTTCGTTGTATGAAACACTCTTGCTCGCATAGTTTTCACCAAATCCAAACGCATAACCTAAAAATAGGGCGAGAAGTATGCCATAAATCCAAAAGATAATGCTGCTGCCGCCTTTTTTCTTTTTGCCGTCAGGACTTAAATTGTTTTTCTTATTGTCAGCCATTGTGGTTTATTGATAGTTAAGTATAAAGTGATGAAATAGGATTTTAGTCAAGGTCC
This sequence comes from Muribaculaceae bacterium, assembly GCA_051871335.1. Lineage (GTDB taxonomy): Bacteria > Bacteroidota > Bacteroidia > Bacteroidales > Muribaculaceae > CAJUPY01. The sequence continues at coordinate 1,977 of JBJECS010000114.1, forward strand.
GGCACTCGTGTGATTGCCGCGTCGCACCATAGTTCTTCAAGGTTGTAATGCTGCCGCACTTCCTTGTAAAACACGTGTACAAGGGTATCGCCATAGTCTATCACTATCCATTCCGCATTGCGGTAGCCGTCGTAGTTATACGGTTTTATGCCACCGTGTTCAAACAGGTAGTCGCGTATGCTGTCTGCTATTGACGTCACCTGCATTGTGGAGTTCCCTTCACATATTACGAACCGGTGAGCCGCTGCTGTTTCTATTGCGGATAGGTCCAGTATTACTATGCCTTTGCCTTTCTTTTCTTGAATGCCGTCTACTATTAAATTTGTTATATCTGTCTTTTCTGTAGTCATTTATGAGTGTTTTTATTCTATATAACAATCTGTTCAGTGAAAATGTTAGAGCCGTTTTTTGTAATAAATGTTAATTCTTTGTCACAAAAAGAGTTTCTCTATCTTATGCAGCAGTCCGGAGAGGGAGAATACCACCACATGGTCGCCTGCCTGCAGCTGCGTGCTACCTTCCACAAGCATACCTTTGCCGTTGCGCACCAGTCCCGCTATTGTCATTTCGTGGTAGAGTTTCAGGTCTTTCACCGGGGCTTTTGATATTTTAGACCCTTCGTGCACCTCAAATTCCGCCACCTCCGCGTCTGCCAGCGACATACACTTTGAGTTGTCCTCGTCTGTGATGAGCAGATACTGGAAAATCTCGCTGGAGGCAAGAAGTTTTTTATTTATGATAGTGCCGATGTTAAGTCCTTCAGCCTCAGAGATAAACTGGATGTTTTCCACCTCTGCAATCGTCTTTGGCACTCCAAATTCTTTTGCGGTGAGGCAGGCGAGGATATTTGTCTCAGAGCTGTCGGTCAGCGCAATGAAGGCGTCCATGTCTTGTATCCCTTCTTCGATGAGAAAATCATTTGAGCGGGCGTCGCCATACACTATGTCGCAGCCGCGGCATTTCTCCGGCAGTTTGCGGCAGCGTTCTATGTCGTTGTCAATGATTTTTATGGAGTATTGTTCGCTGGCGAGATGTGCGAGGCGGATGGCAATTCTCCCGCCTCCCATAATCATCACTTTTTTCACTTTCACCTGTCGTTTGCCGCACAGTTCGCGCAGTTCGGATACGTGTTCGGAAGTAGTCATGAAATAAATGATGTCACCGGGGCTGATAGTGTGGTCGCCGCGAGGGATTAACGTGTCGTGGTGGCGTTTTATCGCTGAGACGTGAAAGTTGTG
>JBJECS010000115.1:0-3214 GCA_051871335.1 Muribaculaceae bacterium
TGTTGCAAAACTATGCTTTAGGCAAAAATAGCAAAGTGATGCCTACTGATAATCAGTGAGTTGCAAAATTGAGTTTTTAACTTTTTGAGGTTTTGCAACACCCTCCCTACGATAAAGTGGTGGAAATCATGGCTGGAAATGAGTACAGAGAATAGAGAGAGGCGGACGTGTGTCTTGGGTAGATGATAATCAAATTTTTGGATGAAGAATGCATTATAATGTACTAAAAAAAAGGAGGCTTTGAGCCTCCTTGGTGTGTTTTTCATATATGTGTGTGTTTCCCTAAGTATTATTTCGAAATCAAATGTTATGAAACCATTTTTTGTTCTGTATCAAAGTGCTTGGAGTCGCTGAGAATGTAACTACGGACGATTGCAAAGAGAATTTGCTGTGCCGGAGTGAGTTGTTTCTGTGAAGGTACTCCTAATATGAATTCGCATGATACTGCACATGCTACTGCTAATCTTTCCTCCTGTGGAAGAGAGTTAATCGTGTTGCGAACACGTTCTGAGAAAATAATTGCATTGTTCATAATTGTATTTTTTTATATGTTTTGTTTTTATGGTGCAAATATAATCAGAGGTATGGGCAATATTTTTGCTCATGCAAGTTAATTAATGTTAAACATTGATTATTTGCAAAAAAATGCACCTCCAGCATAGCCAGAGGTGTGTTAGGACATTTATTTCGAGAGTATTATTGTAGATTAATCACTGTTATTCCAGCACCGCCAAATCGTACGTCTTCGTCGGAGAATGATTTTACTGATGGAATTGTGTTTAGGTATTGTCTAATTACTTGACGAAGTGCTCCCGTACCTGTGCCATGGAGGATTCTGACACGGGAGGCATTAAACTGGATTGCATCATCGATAAAGTATGTGACAGCTTGCACTGCTTCATCAGCTCTCATACCTCTAACGTCTATTTCGTGCTTGAAGTTTAGTAGTCGCTCACGGCTGGAGTCTGTGACAGATGATACGAGCGGATTTTGTTTAGTTTCCTGTATTTTGGCGGTGGTGAATTTGAGTCGTTTAAGTTGCACTGTTGTTTTTAGGCTGCCAAAAGCGACGGTAGCATTTTTCCCGGAGATTTCGAGGACAGTCCCTATGGTACCTTCTCCATCGAGTCTGACGTTGTCGCCAATATTAATTTCGTGTTCTTTTTCCGGCGCTTTGGGGGGTTGTTTTTTATGTTTTTTGTGGGGAACTTTTTTGAGGAGAGGGTGGTCTTCGGTGTCATATTCGGCACTGATTTTAGATTTTTGTTCTTCAAGTGCCCGTCGAGCTTCTAAGGTAGCTGCTTTTTCAGCCTGTGATTTGCGAATGTCGTGAATAGTACGCTCTATGGCAGCGTTAGACTGTGCGAGTATTTCTCTGGCTTGGTCTTTAGCCTGAGAAATGATGGCACGGCGTTGCTCGCTGAGGGTAGATGCTGCATCTTCGTATTTAGCGAGGGTCTCGTCGATTTGTCTCTCTTTCTTTTTTATTTCGAGTCGTTTATTTTCCCAATATTTTTTGTCTCGTAAGATGTTTGACAGGTATTTGTCGATGTTTATGTAGTCGCTGCCGACTATATCCTGTGCGTCAGCAATAATAGACTGTGGAAGCCCAATTTTGCGTGCGATTTCGATTGCAAAAGAGCTGCCCGGATTACCAATGGACAGGCGGAAAGTGGGTTGCATGTGTTGTTTGTCGTAAAGCATGGAGCCGTTTATAATGCCTGGTGTCTCTTCTCCGTATTGTTTGAGATTTTGGAAATGTGTGGTGATGACACCCCATGCTTTTTTCTCGTTAATGTTTTTGAGTACAGCCTGTGCGATAGCACCGCCAATTTGTGGTTCTGTCCCGCCTCCAAATTCATCAATGAGGAATAGTGTTTTGTCATTGCTGTTGTTGACAAAGAATTTCATGTTTTTGAGGTGGGAGCTGTAAGTACTGAGGTCGTCTTCAATGGATTGGTCGTCGCCGATGTCCACGAAAATTTTGTCAAAAATCCCGAGATGAGAGTTTTCGTAGACAGGTGGTAGCATACCGCATTGTAGCATGTATTGTACGATGCCAACTGTCTTTAGGCATACAGATTTGCCACCGGCATTTGGTCCGGAAATGAGTAGAATACGATTTTTGGAATCAAGCTTTATGTCGAGCGCAACCATTTCTTTTCCATGTCTGTTTAGGGCAAGCTGAAGCACGGGGTGAATAGCGTGATACCATTCAAGTTCGCATTCGGGAGAAATGTTCGGTTTTGTGCAGCCGAGTTTTGCGGCGAATTTGGCTTTTGCACGAACGAAGTCGAGATGATAAATGATGTCTATGTCTGTTGCTAATTGTTCAGCAAATGGGCGAATAGCATCTGTGGCAGCAGTGAGAATTTTGATGATTTCTCGTTTTTCTTCAATCTGAAGTTCTCGTATATGGTTGTTTGCTTCTACAATTTCAGCGGGCTCGATAAAGAAAGTTTTTCCAGAAGCTGATTCGTCGTGGACGATGCCGGGAATGCTACGTTTGTGCATAGGCTGTACCGGGATTACGAGTCTTCCGTCGCGCATAGAAGGGTTTGTGTCCGGGTCGAGAACGCCTTCAGAAACGGCTTTCGCCAATACACGCTTCATGATAGAGGATATTCTGCCGGATAGTTGCTGTAGCTCTCGGCGTATTTGTGCGAGTTCCGGAGATGCATTGTCTCGGATATTGCCGAACCTGTCCAGAATTTTCTCGATGAGTTTTGTAACGCCAGGTAGCGAGTCGAGAGGGGAGGCTACTGTGTCGAGTGTGGGATATTTTGATGTGCCGTTGTCGCATTTTTTTGAAGTGAAGAATGTGATTACTTCTTTAGCGAAAACGAGTATTCTGTTTATTTCAAAAAGTTCTTTTGCCGATAGATAATATCCGGCAATTTTTAATTTAGCGAGAGTTTCGTCGCATGGCTGAATTTCTATGCTTCCGAGAGTTTCGGTGGCGGCAAGAATCTTGCACATTTCATCTACTTGCGAAATGCGTGTATTTACTGTGTCGAAGTGTGAAGAGAAATCCATGTCTTTGACCAGTGTTTTACTGCCCGGGCATACGCAGAGGTCTGCAAGGAGAGTCCTAACGGCATCAAAGCCTATTTTATGTTCAAAAGATTCGGGGTATGTCATCAAACGTATTATTTTTTGTGCAAAGGTACATAAAAAAGATAAATTTTTACGCCCGGTGTATAAGAAAAATCAA
>JBJECS010000116.1:0-3196 GCA_051871335.1 Muribaculaceae bacterium
CGTATGTGATGATGTGTGCAACTTTCTCCTCGCCATATTTTTCTGTGACGTAACGGAGTACGTCTGCTCGTCCGTCATCGTCGAAGTCTACGTCAATATCGGGGAGTGAGATACGGTCGGGGTTTAGGAATCGCTCAAATAGTAGGTCGTATTTTATCGGGTCTATGAGTGTGATTCCGAGGCAATATGCGACGGCAGAGCCTGCTGCAGAGCCGCGTCCGGGTCCTACGCTGACGCCAAGCTGTTCTCGTGCTGCTGTGATGAAGTCTTGTACGATAAGGAAGTATCCTGGGAATCCCATTGTCTTCATGATGTGGAGCTCGAATTTTATTCGCTCTTTGACTTCTTCGGTGAGTGGGTCTCCGTATTTCTTTTTTGCGCCTTCGTAAGCGAGTTTTGCAAGGTAGTCAGCTTCAAATTTTATGCGGTAAAGTTTGTCGTAACCGCCGAGCTGCTTGATTTTTTTCTGTGCTGCCTCTTCGCTCATTACGACGTTGCCGTTTTCATCGCGTGTAAATTCGTCGAAGAGTTCTTTCTCTGTAATTCTGTTTCGGTATTCTTCTTCGGTGCCGAAATCTTTGGGGATTTCAAAGTTTGGCATGATTGGACCGTGGTCGATGGTGTATGTCTCGACTTTGTCGAATATTTCCATGGTGTTTCTCAATGCTTCGGGAATGTCGGCAAAGAGTTCGTTCATCTCTGCCTGTGTTTTCATCCACTCTTGCTTTGAGTAAAACATTCGGTCGGTGTCTGTGATGTAGTGGTTTGTGGAAACGCAGATTAGGCGGTCGTGTGCCTCGGCGTCTTCCTCGTTTACGAAGTGAACGTCGTTGGTGCAGATAAGTTTGACGCCATATTTTTTGCTGAGTTCAATGAGAACGGGGTTTACTCGCTCTTGATATACTATTGTGTCGTGGTTTGCGTTTGGTACTGTGGCTTTATGGCGCTGTAGCTCAAGGTAGTAGTCATCGCCAAAAACGCTCTTGAACCATTGAACTTGTTTTTCAGCTGCTTCAATGTCACCGTTTAGGATTAGTTGCGGAATTTCGCCGCCAAGGCATGCGGAGCAAACGATGAGCCCCTCGGCGTGAGCGGCGAGTTCTTTTTTGTCTGTACGTGGTCGCTTGTAGAAACCGTCTGTCCATGCGCGTGAGACGATTTTGATGAGGTTTTTATATCCCTTTTCGTTTTTTGCAAGTACTACAAGGTGGCAACGGTCGAGCTTTCCGTCTGTGTGGTCAGTGAGGTCTCCTTTTGTGGTGACATACATCTCGCATCCGAAGATTGGCTTGAAAAAGCGTTTTTCTGTAGCTTTTAGTTCTTCAAGGAGTGCAGAAGTGTCTTCGCCGTTTTTTTGAGCCTCGTCGATTTTTTCTTTAATGGCTTTGATGGCGTCTTTAACTTTGCCGTTGACCTTGTTGACATAGTTGAAAAATTCTTTTATGCCATACATTACGCCATGGTCTGTCAGTGCAATGCCCGGCATGCCATCTGCTATAGCTTTGTCGACAAGGGCATTAATAGATGCCTGACCGTCGAGGACAGAGTATTGTGAGTGTACGTGAAGATGTATAAACGGTTCCATAGGATGGGGAATATATTTCTGAGTTTTTTTGTAAAATCTCGCGGGAAGGTAAAACGATAGCCTCTCCCTTGGAAATTTTCCCCAAAGGTAATCAAAATAAATTACATTTTGTGTAGATGTTAATAACTTTTGTTGCTATTTGAGAAATGCCTTTTTCAGCCAACTTCGAACAGGAAGGTCGTAGAGGCGGAATGCGGCATATGCGAGTGCTACTGAAATCAAGAATATAGAAATGCTTACCATGGCGTGTGTTGCAGCGGGTGCATCCGGATGGGAAAACGCCCAACTCATCTGTATGTAAATCAGCGGATAGTGGGTGATGTATATTGGAAATGAAGTATTACCGAGAAATTTACATACGGCAAATGTCTTCTTCCCCATTTCATTGGTTCCTGCTCCAATTGAAACTATAAGTGGAAATAATATTAGTATGCAGATGGCTTCATAAAGTCCGTTTGTCCATTGAATGTCTTCTGTGCCTACAAATGGCATTAGTAGTATAATGGCTATAAAGACAGAACACCACACAAATCCATTTCTTACTTTTATTATATAACCAAGTCGGGATAGTAGTAGTCCGGCGAAAAATGGATAGAGGAGGCGCGAGAATCCAACGTATAGCTGGTGTGGGTCTATGCTCCATCCACCAATGACGGTGTAAGCGAGGTCTGAACGCTGGGAGAGGAAACCGAAAATGTCGATATTCATTGTTAGCAGTATTGTCATTACTGCGAAAATGGCAACACAAATCATCAGGGCGGTTTTTCCGAGGCGTCTGATGACTGTGGCGTAAAGAATGTTTGCGATATATTCAAACATAAGTGTCCATGCCGGACCATTTAGCGGATAGCCCTCTGCCCAACCACGAATGTCAAGGCAACCGCGAGTGGGGATAAGGCAGCAACCGAGAATCATCACTATGAGTACTTTCCACCAAGGCGTCTGTGAGATAATGGGAAATTGAATGCAACTGCCGAAATAATATAGTAGTCCGCCTAAGACGGAACCTATTATCAGCATGGGGTGAAGGCGGATGAGCCGACGCTTGAAGAACGTTATTAGGTTCATCTTGCTCCAGCGGTCATCATAGGCGTAGCCAATAACGAAGCCTGAAAGTACGAAAAAGAAGTCAACGGCGAGGTAGCCGTGGTTGATGATTTGATGAATATGTCCTCCGGAGTATGTTTCAAAAAGGTGAAACGCTACAACGATTAAAGCCGCAACGCCACGGAGCCCGTCGAGCACCATATAGCGAGGTTTAGAGTCTAAGAAGGTTGAATTTTCCATTTGAATTTTGGTTATAGGTGATATTGATAGCACAAAGTTACAAGTTATTTTTTAATAAAGCAATTTTAATGTATACAATTTTGTTGGCTCTTAATCTTAAATATATTCGTTATGTAAACTATAGCGAGTGGTGGACGGACACTGTAAAATAAAAAACATGTTTTAAAACATATTTTTTTAATTGTCTAATAATCTGGAAATCAGATGGATGGGTAAAAAGCGTAAAAATTTCCTGAAAAATTTTCCTGAAAAAATTTGGTGGGAACGGGAAAAAGTCGTAACTTTGCACTCGCTTTTCGGGAGAGACCGGGCGGCGGAAAAAGA
>JBJECS010000117.1:0-16969 GCA_051871335.1 Muribaculaceae bacterium
ACTACGCAACAATCAACGAACTTATCTGCCTGTCGAATATGGAGAACCTCAATGCCGTTTTCATCGAGCAGGGCATGACTCAAGGTGAACGACTTGTCAAGCTGAATCAAATAGCCATACATCAAATGAGCGTTTTGGAAAGTGGAAACAATGATAGAAAATTATTGAAATAGAAAGTTATGAAAAAATTATTAATGATAATTTCAATAGTTCTATTCTCTATCAATTATATGATGGCGGATATAACTATTTCTGTGCCAAAAAAGTGGAAAGGCAGAACCATATACTTATGGCAAACAGATATTAATAATGTCTTTAATAGACAAGAAGACGAGCCGTTACGTCAGTTAAAGGACACAATAGTAATTAAGGAACGCACATTCACAATACCCGTAAAGCTTGATTGTGCCACAAAGATTAACGTCCTTACACCGAAGAAAGACGAAACAGACTACGATCACACTGTTGCTGAGGCTTGTGTTATGCCCGGAGAGGACGTGCATTTCTTTTTGAATGAAAACGAGGTTAGAGTAGAAGGTAGTCTTTTAAACCAACAAATGGCTGAGATTTACTCATACAATATGCAGGCTATGGTGCCATTCCGGGCAGCTCGATCACGCAATGATAAAGATGAAGTAGCTCGATTGGCAAGAAAATACAACCAATGGTTTGTTGACTATATAAAAGCAAATCCATCAGCACCCGCAGCCGGATATGCCTTATATCTACTTTCTAATCCTAATTAGTTGTAGAGTTAAGTGAAGTTTTACAGGGTGATGCCTTAACATCAATGTTTTATCCTTATGCCGAAAATCATATAAATCGCTGTAAACAAATTCTTCAACGTCAAGAGTCGCAAGCTTCTTTGACCGAAATAGATGCACCTAACTTTACATTAAACGATATATCAGGCAATCAAGTCTCATTATCCGATTTTAAGGGTAAATGGGTTATTTTAGATTTTTGGGGATCTTGGTGTGCTCCTTGCATAAAAGGCATGCCCGAATTAAAAGAAATATATGAAACCTATGCCGGACGTCTCGAAATCATTGGCGTGGATTGCAATGATACAGAAGACAGGTGGAGAAGTGCTGTATCTCGTTTGCAATTACCTTGGATTCAGGTATTTCAGCCTGAAGATGGAACTGTCACTGCTACATATTCGGTAACGGCTTATCCAACTAAAGTCGTAATTAATCCAAAAGGGAAAATAGTTAAAATCTATTCCGGAGATTCTCCTACTTTTAAGGATGATGTTGCGAAATGGTTAAAATAACACTATTTCGCTACCGAGCGACGCATCAAATCCGGATTCAACGCATTTGAAATAGCGTTGCAGAATTGCTTGCCGAAGTTGTCGGCATAAAATTCCTGAATGTTCATCACAGAGGCGAAGTATTTTCGTGAGAACCACCTACGGCGTTTGCGGCGGTTGACGAAACCGTCGCCCAAGTCGCCCGAATTGCCGCGAGGCGTGTTCGAGCCTGTGCCGTAGTCCACGAAAATACCGTAGGTGTTGAACGACTGGGCGAGCGTGAATGATGGGAATCAGGATGATGTAGAAAGAGAATTAGCGGAAAACAGAGATTACTATGAGAGAGAGAGTAAAAACTTCAGGTCGGGAATTTGAGCGTCGTCTTGTGCGGCGTCTTCTTCGGGAGTCCAGCCTTTTCCTTTAATCCAGGCGGTCTTGCAACCGATTGAACGTGCGGGAAGGATGTCTTTCCTGAGAGAGTCTCCCACGACAAGGACTTCTTCCGGCTTAAGACCAAGTGCAACTACTCCGAGCATGAAGATGCGTGGGTCGGGCTTACGAACACCAACTACCGCGCTCTCAATAATGCCGTTGAAATATTTACGGATGCCAAAGTCTCTGAGGACTTCCTCAACGTTTCCGTAAAAGTTGCTCACAAGCACCATAGGATATTTCTCAGCGAGTGCAGCAAGAGTCTCAGAGGCTTCTGTGACGCATTTTTTTGCAGACTGATAGCAGTATTCGGCAATGGTCTCAATCGCTTTAAGAGGATGCACTCCGTCCGGGTACAGGTCGTTGTTGAGAAGATATTCAACCTCGATGCGGATTTTCTTGTGCATGAGGGCCTTGAAGTTGTCGGTGGGGATAATTTCACGGTTTACGGCGAGGAAACGCTCAGCGTAGACGTAAGCGTCGCGGAAAATTTTCTTGTCGAGGATGAGTCCGGCAGCGTTATATCCGTCGTAAATGACTTCACTCCAGTGGTCACCGTGGCTGTCGATAGTTCCGCCGTAGTCGAAAATTATACCCTTAATATCACTTAAATTCACCATTGTCGATACGTTTTACGAAGTTTTTGCAGATGCGCTCGTGGCGAGCAATCATGTAGATGAGAATTGCGTTAAGCACAATGAGTTCGAATGCGAAATAAAGCCAGGGCATGCAGGCGAGAATTGCAGAGAATAGTGCAATGGTTCGCCAGTTGAAAGAGAGGATATTTGTATATTTCATCAGTGGCAGAGAAGCGGCACGGAACTCGTCGCGTAGAGTCTGCGGAAGGACACCGTCAGGGTATTTTTCAGCCATTTTGCGACGGAGAGCCTGCATAGACGGTGCAGTGGCTTCTTGCTGTATAGTGTAGTTTGTATATGTAGCAAGAGTGAGTTTCTTGAAGAAGTCTTTGCTCCAAGAGAGGAGAGAGAGCTTCTTTTTGAGTTCAGAAGCGGTTTCGAGTTCGCTACCGTCTTCACCTTTGAGGAAGTATAGGTGGAACTGTCGGTAATAGTCAGCCATAGCAGCCTGCTTGGCGTGGAAAATACCGGTGGTGACTGCAACAACCCAAATTACCCATGGGTGAGCCATGAAAAACTCGGAGGTGTAGTTTTCGCGGATGCAAATAGCGACATAAATGGTGAAAAACCAGATGTCACCGCTGAGTCCGTCAAGGATACGTCCGAGTCGGGAATATTGCTTTGTCATACGTGCGAGCTGTCCATCGGCGCTGTCAAAAGAGTTAGCCCAGATGAGGAGGATAATACCCACGATATTGATGTAAAAATCATCAAAGCCGAAAGCGACACCGGCACCAATACCGAGGAAAATAGAAGCGATAGTGATAGCGTTTGGAGTGATGCCTAACTTAGCGGCAAGTCTTGCCCAAGCATAACCAATTGGGCGATAAAAAGCGAGGTCGATATGCTCCTCAGTGTCCATAGACTTGAGTGAGTCGCGATATGATGTGTTAGTTTCTATTTCAGCCATAAATTATTTCTTTAATCGTTCCTTGATAACGGAGTAAATGCACTTAGCGATATGTGGACCGGCTTCGTTACGACAAGGGGCAAAACTTGGCCAGTCGTTGAAGTCAATGATGCGGATGTCACCTTCAGGCGAAACGATGCAGTCGCCGCCATAAATTTTGACGTCGAGCACTTCAGAAGCCCTCTGACAGATGTCTTTCATTCTTTCAAGGTCGAAAGGAATACCACGGCTTTTTCCGTTAATAGCCTCGTGTCCATACTTGCTGTGTCCTTCGTCGAAAGGATAGAACCAGAAGAAGAACGGAGTGCCCTGCACGCCGTAGAATTTGATGAGGTCACCCACAAGGTGCCGGTTAATGACGGCACGCTTAATTCCACGGAGGAAGTATTCCTGAAGCACTTCCTGTGCTTCCTCGGGGTGTCGGACATAAGACACGTCTTCCTTGTGCATTGCGTGGAAGTCGCCACGCTTAATCCAAGCCTGATTAAATCCGGCTTCAACGAGTTTATCTCGTATAACCTCGTTAGTGTTAACGATAAGGCTTTCAGGATAAGGGATGTCGCTGGCGATAAGGATACGAGTCATGCGCTCACGGGTGCAGTTTTCAATACCGTAACCGGAGTTAATAACGAGAACGCCTTTGTCTTCCATCTCCTGGAGGATAGCGATAGAGCGCTGCTCACGGCACATGTTAACGACGACAGGCTCAGTGACTTTACCAGCGATGAGCTCTTCCTCGCTATAAACGTTAACAATGCAACCGCGCTTACGGAGCTGTTCGGCTACGACGTTGAAAATAGCAGCATCGTTGCCTATATGGTTTGGAGAATATGCGCCGGCTCTCATGATACCGGCAATAATAATTTCTGCCATTTGGATGAAAATTATAATGTTTAGAGAGCTCAGAGAAAATACTGAGCGATGAATTACTTATTATTCATTAAGAAATGCTTCAGCGGTAGCGATATCCTGCTGATGGTCGACATCCACAATTTTTCGGAAGGGATAAGCGCGGAGATTCAGCCCAGCGTCGACGAGAGCACGCTGATAGTTTCTCATGCGAGATACACCACGTTCCATGCAGTCTTCCAAAACGTTTAGAGCAGGCTTAGTAAGCCCGTAAATTCCGCCTGAGATGTATTTGATTCCGGGCTGCATATCGTCGCAGAAAGCAGTGATGCGGAGATTGTCGTCAGTGGCGATATAAAGCGGCTTTTCATCGTCGATGAAAGAAGTCACAGCCATAAAACCGTCAGCATTGTCGTCTGCATCGAAGGCAGCGACATACTTGGAGAACTCGTCCGGTCGGAAAATAGTATCAACCGTCGTGAGGATAAACTTACCGCTTGTGAAAGAGCGGCTGACCTCGAAAAAGCTGTGCATAGAGCTTGGAGTAGACTTTACGGTAAGGTTTAAAGGCACCGGGAGGTCAATGCTTTTGAGGTATTCCTGAACGGCAGTCATTTCCTGATTAACGATAATAGAGATAGACTCAGCACCACAACCGAGGAAAATGTCGATGAGTCGTCGAATCATTGGGCAGCCGTTAAGCTGAACGAGCGGCTTAGGCAGAGCGACACCTTCCTGTGCCAATCGGCTGCCTTCTCCAGCAGCAATAATAGCGAAATGCATGGTATTGTGAATGAAATTTTAGTAATCAGTATCTTTATCTTCTTTAGTGAGGTCCAGCACGACATTGTCTTTAGACTTGTCGAAATACTGCTTTTTGAGAGGGTTCTTTGTCATCTCGGCATATCTTTCCCTACAGCGGAAAATGTCGATTGCAGAGTAGATGGCAGAGCGCATAGAAGCGGGGTCTGCAACGTTTTTCCCAGCGATGTCGTAAGCAGTGCCATGGTCTGGTGAAGTGCGGACAAAAGGCAGCCCGGCGGTGAAATTCACGCCGTCGTTCATGGCGAGCGTCTTGAATGGGATAAGTCCCTGGTCGTGATACATAGCGAGAATCCCGTCGAAGTGCTTGAAACTACCGCTGCCGAAAAATCCATCAGAAGAGTAAGGACCAAAGACCTGTAGCTTGTTTTCGTGAGCACGGTCGATAGCCGGCTTAATGATATCGGTTTCTTCGGTTCCGAGCACACCGTTGTCACCGGCATGCGGGTTAAGCGAAAGAATGGCGATGCGCGGGTTTACAATCATGTAATCCTTTTTCAGTGAAGTGGTAAATGCCTCAATTTTATCATAAATGAGGTCTGTGGTGATGTTTTGAGACACCTGCGCAACGGGGACGTGAGTGGTCACGAGTGCGACTCTCATGGTTTCTCCGGCGAGAATCATCAGCGCCTTGCTACCGTCGTCGCAAACGCTCTGAAGGTATTCAGTATGTCCCGGGAAGTGGAAAGTCTCGCTCTGGATATTGTGCTTGTTTATAGGGGCAGTCACGAGGACGTCGATTTTTCCGGCTTTGAGGTCGGCGACAGCCCTTTCGAGAGAAATGAAAGCCGCCTCGCCAGCCTGCCGAGTTTCTTCGCCGGGCTCGACCTTGAAGTCTTCGCCAATGACGTTAATGATATAGTTTGCATCCCCGGCAATTTCAGTTGGGTCAGAAATTTGGCAGAAAGGGACCTGCGGCATATCGAGCAATTTACGATAGAAAGCCGCGATTTTCGCCGAGCCATAAACTATGGGCGTGCAAAGCTCTAAAATTCTGGCATCTTCGAGAGTCTTGAGAATAACCTCGTAACCAATGCCATTGACATCTCCTTGGGTGATGCCGACCCTGATTTTATTATTTTCTTTCATCAGTATTTACTATAAAATCTCCGCAAAAACGCATGCAGGAGCAAATTTTGCGCTAAGTTACGCATTTTTATCGTAATGACAAAATTTTGCTGTGATTGCTACGAATTTGCTATGATTTTAGCAATGTGAGAAAAGCTTTTGCAATGGTGTCTGCGGAAAATTTGCGAGAAACGGAGGCGTGGAGGATATCGGGAGAAATGGGGGCAGAAATAGCATGAGCAATAGCGTGTGCAAGGCTGTCAGCGTCTTTGTATTCAGCCAAATATCCAGTGACGCCATCCTCAATAACATCAGGTATTCCACCCTGACGGAAACTTACGGGAGTAGTGCCGCAAGCCTGCCCTTCTATAAGAGTTCCGCCGAGAGTTTCGTAAAGCGAGGAGCTCAGCACTACGGCAGACTGAGAATAAAGGCTTCGTAGTTTTTTTGGGTCACTGATTGTGCCGAGGCATCGATGAGGGAATTTAAGCCCGGCAATAGCATTTTTGTCTCGGATTTCGCCAACGAACAGCATCTGATAGTTAGCGGCTATTTCGGGATTTCGCTCAGCAAGGATGTTAAGCGCCTCAACGGCATAATTAAGACCTTTTACGGTGTCGTCAAGGCGAGCAGCGACCATAATAATCTTGTCTCTCTTTGAGCCTGAGACAAGTGGATAATCCTCAATAGGAAAGGCGTTTGGAATAACTCTGACATCCATATCCCTGAGGAGCAAACTCTTGACAGCGCAGTCCTTAAGCCAATTACTAACAGCAACAAATCTGATTTTTCCAGTCTCGTAAATTTCGCGCTTTTTAGTCCAGACTTTTTGAGATAGGTCGTTTCCGGTGCTGTTCAGAAACTTGCAAGAGCCACACTGCGACACATAGTTTTCACAGCCAAAGGCGTGATGGCAAATTCCTGTAAAGCACCACATATCGTGCATATTCCAAATGATAGGCTTGCCGGTGGCGATTAGCTTTTTCAGTTCGCTGAGTGATAGCATACCCTGATTGACCCAAGACAAGATAATGGCGTCAGCCTCTTTGACAGAAGGATTGTCAGCAAGGCTAATCCCATGAGAAGCAGTTGAAACCTTAAAGAGATTTTTGCGGTCAAACCCATTATGGAGGTATATGCCCAGCCTCTCGGCATAAAAGGCGAATTTCTTAGAGAAATCGCCCGGAGCCTCCTCAACACGCAGGTTGTCGCTACATTTTTTCATCACAATCATCTGTGCGTCAGCACCATGCTTGCTCAGCGCAGATGTTAGGCGAGCAGTGACGATGGCAGCACCGCCTTTTGCATCGCTATGGCATAAAATTGCAATTTTCATTTGCTATTTACTGATTTTTTTTGCGAAACGGACGTTCGCGGCGTAAAACGATGAAAATATATGCAGAGAGGAGGAAAGTCCTGAGAGGGAAATCAATGAGTTTGTTTTCTGTGGCGATGATCAGGGAGAGAGCATACATTGCCATAGCGATGAAGAAATACATCGCTATGGTCTTAATATCGTATCCGATGGGGTATTTAGCCTTTCCTACGAAATAAGACACAACCATCATAGTGGTGTAGCAACCCAGTGCAGCCCAAGCGCAGCCCATATATCCGAAATATGGCACAAGAGACAAATTTAATATTATTGTCACAGCAAGCCCGAGGAGCGAGAACCATGTTCCCCATATAGTCTTGTCGGTGAGTTTATACCACAGCGAGAGGTTGAAGAAAATGCCGAAAAAGAGCTCTGCAATCATGATAATAGGCACGACTTTCAGTCCGACGAAATATTCGGGAGCGACGAAATACTTAATGATGTCTATGAAAAACATTACTCCAAGGAAAATGAGGAGCCCGAATACTACAAAGTATTTCATAGCGTCGCGGTAAGCCTGCAGCTTGTCTTCACCGGCTTCCTTGTTTTGCGCGAAGATAAAAGGCTCGTAAGCAAAACGGAATGCCTGTATAAACATCACCATCACGATGGCGATTTTATAGTTAGCACCATATACACCGACGTCTGCCATGGCAGTTTCGGGGTTTGACGTGATGAGTGGATAAAGGATTTTGTCGATGCTCTGGTTCATGATACCGGCAATGCCAAGAATGAGTAGCGGAAAAGAATATTTCAGCATTTCGCGCAGCAGAGTGCCGTTGAAAGAATATTTTTCGGCACGAAACTCAGGCAGGAGCATCAAGAGGGTCACAGCCGATGCGATGAAATTTGACAGGAAAATGTATCCAATGCCGTAGTCAGGCGCATAAAATCCGTCAATCAGCCCTGGCGACACTTTCATAATCCATGGGCAAAGAATGAGGAAGAACAGGTTTAATCCTATGTTTAATCCAATGTTAATCAGCCTGATAGTTGCAAATCGTATAGGCCGCTTTTTATACCTCAGATATGCAAACGGAATGGCTGTGACGGCATCGAGAGCGACAGCGGCAGCCATCAGCACAATATAGTCGGCGTGCCCCGGACATTCAAGAGTATTGGAGATAGGAGTAGCAAACAGTGCCACACCTATAATGAACACAATGGATGTGGTGAATATGGATATAAGGGAGGTGGTGTAAACCATCCCGGGATTGTTCCACTTTTCATGATTAGTAAAGCGGAAATATCCGGTCTCCATGCCGTAAGTGAGGATGATTAGGAGGAGTGCAGTGATGGAATAGATGTAAGTCACCACACCAAATTCGCTTTTCGCAAAGAGGTGTGTGTACATCGGGACGAGGCACCAGTTAAGGAACCTCCCCACGATGCTGCTGACGCCATAGATGGCGGTATCTTTCATCAAACTTTTAATTCCAGCCATTAAAGTGCCTTGTTAATCAAAAAGCGAACCTGTACCTATATTTTTCTCATTTTTCTTGCCAAGATGGAGATAAGCGAGGTCTGTCACCTCACGTCCGCGCGGAGTACGTCGAATAAATCCCTCCTTAATCAGGAATGGCTCATAAACATCCTCGATAGTACCCGGGTCTTCTCCAAGCGCGGTTGCGATAGTGGTCAGTCCCACCGGTCCGCCCTTAAACTTGGTGATGATAGTGGTCAAAATCTTGTTGTCAATCTCATCGAGTCCATACTTGTCGATATTGAGCGCCTCAAGGGAGTAACGGGCAATCTTCAGGTCAATCTCACCATTGCTCATCACCTGAGCGAAGTCTCTGACTCTGCGGAGCAGGGCGTTTGCAATACGCGGAGTGCCTCGGCTACGGAGCGCAATTTCGTTTGCAGCCTCGTCGGAACACTTTACGCCAAGCAATCGAGAAGAGCGCAGGATGATTTTCTGGAGCACATCGTGGTCGTAGTATTCCAGGTGACAGTTAATGCCGAAACGAGCGCGGAGAGGCGATGTAAGCAGTCCGCTGCGAGTGGTAGCTCCTATGAGCGTGAAGGGAGAGAGAGTGAGCTGCACAGTTCTTGCTCCCGGACCTTTGTCAATCATTATGTCAATGCGATAGTCTTCCATCGCGGAGTAGAGATATTCCTCCACGATAGGGCTAAGGCGGTGAATTTCATCAATGAAAAGCACGTCGTTTTTCTCGAGGGACGTCAGTATGCCGGCAAGGTCTCCTGGCTTGTCAAAGACAGGACCAGAAGTGACCTTAAATCCCACACCCAGCTCGTTTGCAATGATAGCAGAGAGCGTAGTCTTTCCCAGCCCCGGAGGTCCGTGGAGGAGGAGGTGGTCCAGCGCCTCTCCACGTTGTCGCGCAGCAGCGACAAAGACCTTGAGATTGTTTACAATCTTGTCTTGTCCGCTAAATGCGTCAAACATTGACGGACGAAGCGCGCGCTCATATTCGCCCTCCCTGTCACTGCCAATGTTTCTTATGTCGAAATCTTCTTCCATCTATTTTACTTACAGGTATTTGTCGCCAAAGTTTAGTTTAGCGTCGTTTACCATCTGCTTAATTTTCTGTTCTTCGCTAATCGGGCACACGAGCAGCACGTCTCCGGCGTCAGCCACGATATAGTCTTTAAGTCCGTCAACCACAACGAGTTTTCTGCCTCGGATGGCGAAAATATTTCCTGTGGAGTTATATGATAGCAGTTCGCAGTTTTGGGCGACGTTACCATCGCGGTTTTTCGGAGAATTGTCGCGTAGTGCGCTCCAAGTGCCGAGGTCGTTCCAGCCGAAAGTCACAGTCTCCACAAAAACGTTTGAGGCTTTTTCCATTACGGCAAAGTCTATTGAAATGCTTACGCATCCGGCAAAATTTTCCTCGATGAATTTCTTTTCGGCATCGGTTCCAAAGGCGTCTTTACCACGCTCAAAGGTGGATGTGACATCGGGTGCATTTTCCTTAAGCGCCGCAATGATTGATGACGCCTTCCAGAGAAAAATCCCGGAGTTCCAGAAAAATTCGCCACTTTCCAAGAACACTTTTGCCAGGTCAAGCGAAGGCTTTTCGGTAAACGTCTTTACGTTGTTTATCTCTCCCGTCACCTTTTCACCTATCTGTATGTATCCGTAGCCTGTTTCGGGTCGCGTGGGCTTGATACCGAGTGTGAGGAGAGCGTCGTTGCCTTCCACGAAGTCAAATCCGTCGAGAACGCTTTTTTCAAATTCTTTTTCTCGTGTAATAAGGTGGTCGCTCGGTGTGACAATCATGCTTGCCTCCGGGTCTTTTGCGGCGATGTGGTATGCAGCCCAAGCGATGCACGGGGCAGTGTTTCGGCGAGCGGGCTCAAGCAGGATTTGGCAGTCAGCCACTTCGGGCAACTGCTCCTTTACGAGTGGCGCATACATCTCGTTTGTGACGAAAATTATATTTTCAGCGGGCACGATAGATAAAATACGGTCGTAGCTCATCTGGAGCAGTGAGCGACCAGTGCCGAGGAAGTCGATAAACTGTTTAGGGCGGTCAGTACGGCTATAAGGCCAGAAGCGTGAGCCGATGCCACCACACATTATTACGCAATATCTGTGTTTGTTATTCATGTTTCAGATAGTTAAGTGAAATGCAAATTATTTTTGTCTTGCTAAGTTACTACTAATTTTTCAATCTGCATAGCATTTGACAAATTTTATTTTTCAACATACCAATATTGGCGACATTTTGGCTAATACACATTTTTTATCCAAAAGGCGAAAACGGGGTCTTGAATAGTTATTTCCTTAGCCCAAATGTCTATCAAGTCTTTGTCTTGCAGTGCTTTCTTAAGGTTTTTCACGTTTGCGGATGTTCCGAGGTCGTAGTTTTTTATCACAGAAGCGGAACTAAACATTGTCTCTCCATTTGCGATAGCTCTTAAGAATTGTATCTGCCTCGCAGTCAAGGAGTCAGCGATATTGCTAAACAGAAGGCTGAGCTGATTTTCTGCAAATGTAATAATTTTATTTGAAATAACCTTATTTGAAATAGATTTATTTGAAATAAAATCATTACATATTTTGAAACTATAAAAAATTAGTCCTCTAAATCTCGCTTTTTAAGGCACATTTAGAGGACTAATTTTCTTATTTCATATTACTCCCTAAACAAATCGTCAAGCGAGATTTGCGACTGCACGATGCCTGAATGGACATTTTTCTTAACGCCAAAAGTGGTAATCATTGTCAGCTGCAATGCTTTAGTGGTATTTGTGTAGCTTCTGAAAACACCAAGTTTGTTTCTCAGCTGCAATTCATATTCCTTGTCAATTATATATGGGTTTATGGAGAACTTAATTTCGCATACGTTTATCACTCTGTCACGTCGGTCAATTAAAAGGTCAATTTGAGCGCCGCGTGAATTACTATCGCCTTTAGAAAACCAAATAGACTCCTCAGACAAGATTCCGGAAATGCCTAATGCCTTTTTAATTTCAGCTATATGGCTTTTACACAGCAACTCAAATGCATTACCAGCCCAAGCTTTACGAGCGGGATTGTCGATAGTATGCGTCCAATACTGACGGTCTCTGCCATGATAGTCTTTGATAAAATGGTAATAGAAAAGTGTGAAATTGTCACATAGCTGATATATAACGTCTTTTTTACGCTTTCCGAAAAAATTATAAGTGGTGACAAAGTCTGAGTCACAGAGATTTTTCAGTATTCTGGAAAGGTCGCCATTGTTGCACAGCTTTGCAGCCTCCGATATTTCGGACCTTGTCATTCCAGACTTTTTGGATGCGAGTACTTCCACCACTTTTACATAGTTTTCGCTGTTTCTGAAAAGTGTGCGATATAGGTGTGTGAACTCGTCCCATAGCCCGGTCTTGTCGTTGAAGAAAAGGGCGTCAATATTTGCCGTATAAGTCAAGTATGGGTCTAACTGGCTAAGGTAAAATGGTATTCCCCCCATTACCATATAACATTCTGCAATATCATATCGTCCCCAGTCAAAACCTGCGTGCTGCAAATATTCTTCTGTTTCATGAAGTGTGAACGGGCGGAGATAAATACGCATGGCATGGCGATTGAAAAGTCCACCGGGATTATCAGCAAATTTTTCATTCATCCACGCAGTGGCAGAGCCACATGCAATCAGCATGAGGTTGTCTCGCGTAGCCCCCCAGCTATTCCAGAAATATTCAAAAGCGGGCAGAAATCCCGACTTATGAGTGTCAAACCATGGTATTTCATCAATGAAAATCAAAACCCTCTTTCCAGAGTCAATACTTTCGATATAGGCTCTAAGTAGCGAAAAAGCGCTTTTCCAAGATTCCGGCGTGTCTAAATCAGACTTCCACACCCGCCTCAATTCGTCTGCAAAATTTTCAAGCTGCGACAATTTAGGCTGGTTATACGCACCGGTAAGACGTAGGGTAAATCGGTCTTTAAACGTCTGGCTTATCAAGTAAGTCTTACCCACACGCCGCCTGCCATATACTATCACAAGTTTTGCCTCATCTGAAGCATAGCATGACTCCAACTTGCGGATTTCTTCTTTTCTTCCTATTATCTTGGTAGTTTCCATGCCGCAAAGATAGTATTTATTTTTGGAAAATAAAAAATTAGTCCTCTAAATCTCACTTTTTAAGGCACATTTAGAGGACTAATTTTTTCTTATCCGGTTTTAGAGCAGTCCGGAATCGTTATCACGGTTATTGAGTTTCTTCTTGATATTCAATCGCTTGCCGGAGAAGAAATTCCAAGTGAAGCCAAGGGTGAACATTGAGGCATTGTCGTTGATTTGGTGATATTCTTGACGTTCAAGTATGGGATTCGGGAGCAATTCCTGCCCATATTTGCTACGGGTGAACAGCCAAAGGCATGAAGCTGTCACTCTCACGTTTCCATGTTGCCAAAATGCTTGCATCTCGCTCTGATTTTCAGACTTAGACATATATGCTCCATTGATATACCATCCACCCACTCGTCCGCGATAGGTTGTGCCGAAATCGCCTTTGCGAAAGCTCACAATATAATCAGGACGTGAAGTCCACTTGGTTCGGCTGCCTGTAAGGTCGCTGTTTATGTGAACAAATCCGCTTTGCAAAGATATACCGAGTGTAAGCATCTCGCTGCCAAACGGTCTGTAATATACCGAGCCGCTAATAACCCATGCCAGTCGCCCTTTTGCATTCTCCCACGAGCCTACAATGTAGTCTTTCCCGTCAATAGTCTGCCAGCTGTAATAGCGATTAATAGGACGTGTGGAATACTGCAGGCTTGTCCATTCTTCAAAAGAGAATTTGTTGCTTTGGTATGAGTGCGAAACGCCTGCACTATACACCTGCGATGCCTTCAGCCACGGATTTCCCTGCGAAAGCAGTCCGGGAATTTGTTGCGTGGTGTTGGTACTCAGCTGATTTATCGTCGGCGTCGTAGCCCAAGACTGCAAGTTCAGCCTTAAACAGTTACGTTTTCCTAATTGGCGGGATATTATGAGTCGCGGACTACCTTGCAGAGTACTTTCAGAGGCATCGTCATTGGAGTTATACACATGCACCAGTTTACCGCCTATGCGATAGTTAAAGCCCCATAGC
The DNA here is from genome assembly GCA_051871335.1 of Muribaculaceae bacterium. Taxonomy (GTDB): domain Bacteria; phylum Bacteroidota; class Bacteroidia; order Bacteroidales; family Muribaculaceae; genus CAJUPY01. The sequence goes on from JBJECS010000117.1 coordinate 13,902, forward strand.
GAACCTATAAAGTCGGCAAATAGAGCAGTATAAGTGCTTTCGCTGTGATAGCTATAGTCTTGGTAGCCGGAGAGCATATTGCTGAGAGTGGAGTTTGAGCTACCATATGTAGAAAGCAACCTGACGTCAAAAGAATAGTTTCCGTTCCACCTCTTGGAATAGCTGACATCTCCAATAATTGAGTATTTCTTATTGCTCTGGTCTACACGGTCGTCAAGCAACACCTCTTCAGCATCTCCGCTCTGCGACGTGTCGCTCATCTGCAAATTTGAGGTATATTGCGAGTTGTTGAAATGCGTACCCACAACATTGACGGAAATTTCCTGATTTCCACGCATTGGAGAGCTGAAATAAAAATCTATTGTAGGGCTGAAAACGTTTGTCTCGCTGTCTTGCTTTCCAATGCCATTCTGCCATCTATCTTCACCGCGGGCTTCAATCCTTGTAGTACTGTTTGAGAAATGATGAGAGAGTTTTGGATTAAACTCGACCTGAATCACACGCCCATTTTCATTAGCATTTGTATATTTAAGCGAAAAGATATTGTCGGTATAGCCAAATGGTTGGTTTTCATAGTAAGTATAGTCAGCGACAGTGCCGTCAGGACGATTAAAGCGGTAATGGTCTGTACCCTCCCAGTCGTCGTAGTCACGCAGGTTCATACTCCACGAGAATGCGAGCTGATTATTGCCGCAATTATAGCGCGCACCAGCCCTGGAATTAATGAATCCGGTAGTAAATGCACTCTGTACACCTGTATCAAAGGCATATCCATCATCAAGGCGATATGTAATCACATTTATTACAGCATCGTCGGCATCGGCATATTTTGTTGGAGCATAGTGATAGTATTCCACTTTCTTCACCTTGTTTGCAGGGATAAGCTGTAGTTCTTTTTCTGAAGACTCAACACTATTTATCAGCAATTTTACTCCTCCGCCTGAAAGACGGACTATGCAGCCTGTAGCAGCATCTAAGTAGAGTCCCGGCAAGGTTGCCAACAAGTCGCAAGACTGCCGTGACATCTTCACCTGCTCATCGGTGAAAGTATATACCGAATGGTCAACATAGTCTGTGCGACGAAATCCCTCAACAGTTACAGTGTTCAGGTTATAGCTTGTAGGTTTCATCACTATATTGCCTGCATCACTGCCGTGCAAATGATGGATAGCTGTTGCATATCCTACAAAACTGACTTTGGCGAGTACGTCAGTCTGTTCGCAAGGGATTACGAAGTCCCCGTTCAGATTGCTGACGCCACCGGTGATAAACGTGCTGTCTGACGGCGAAAGGAGTGCGATGTTTGCATATTCCAGCGGTAACCCTTTGTCGTTCACTATACGTCCACTGAATTTATGTTCAATCTTCTTGACACACTCTACAAAAATGGCAGTACTGTCTTCCTTTACTCTAATAGGATAGAAGCCTATCACCTTATACACAGCCTCCGGAATAGTGACGCCTTGTAGCTGTGTGGTCACTGTGAAACCCTCGAGTTCGTCATAGATAAAATTGACGCTATATTTGCTGCTTGCGCTTGACAGGTCTTTTAATACATCAGACAGAGACATCTGCTGATAGTTTCGTGACACACGCTGTGCCAATGCTCCAAGCGCGAAAATGCACAGGAGCATCAATATTATAATTTTTCTCATAGCGACTAATTTTCCGGATTTGATACGGTGATTACTCCATTCTCAATGCTAACGCTGATTTTGGTGAAATTATTCAGCAACTTTATATTGCACTCAAGCGTCTTTGACTTGTCCCACTCAAAATGCAGTCGGATTTTACGTAAGTCTTCGTCGGCAAATTGTACAGTAGAGCCGTAATATGCCGCTATCCTTGCCATCATCTCTTCAAGCGTCACATCATCAAGAATTTCCACCTGCGGCACTTCTGTGGTGACGTTAGTACCTGCCACAAATGCCGTTTCCGTCACTTCTGCTATATTTTCTGCATCTTCAGTTTCAGCAACAGATTCAAGATTAAACCAATTAGCATTCACTGCAGCCACTGTAAGACCGGTCATCAATAATACAGCCGCCACAGACGCAGCAATCTTCATCCATAGTGGTCGCAAAGGCATAAAAAAAGCCTTTTTGAGCTGTATAGTATCACTTCTTGCCTCAACGTCATCAGTATCACAGCGTTTTGTCCCAAAATTTCGGTGTTCAAAAACTTTCCATGCTTCATCAGCCACGCTGTCAGCACTATTTTTTGCCTCATTGCGCTGCAGGGCTCGCTTGGTGGCAATCATAGCACCAAACATTTCGCACTCATCTTCGCTCAATCCCGATAACAAAGCTTCAAGCTCCCCGTCGCTGAGGTTGCCGGCATTATCTATTGCCTCAAATAGCTTGTCGTAATTCTGTTCCATTGTATTATAATTTAAAATTATCCTTGATGGACTTAATTGCACGGGTAAGATGCCTATACACAGCCACTGTGCTGATTTGCAACCTGTCTGCAATCTCTTTGCATTCCCGCTCTTCAATAAAGCGCATCTGCAGTACTTTAAGTGCAGTGCCTGTGAAATGACTTTGCACAAATGCCATCACCTCATCATAACATGTACCTTCACCTTCCTCGCATCCGCTATCCTCCTCAAGTGCATAGATGCCACGAAGCCGCTCGCGAGTCTGCTTCTGCTCTATGATATTCAGGCAGCGGTTACGCACAGCCGCCATCAGGTAGTTTTCCTCTGTAGGAGGAGTGAGGGTGATATCCCCCTCATATACCTTGGCGAAGATGTCGCTCACCACGTCACGGCTCTCGTCTTCGTCATACAAGAGCGTGCGCGCAACAACATACATCTTTGCGTAGTACTGTTTGAAAAGCATCTCTATTTGCGATTTTTCCATCATTTATTTCATTTTGCCTATAATACAGCTGAGACATACTAAAAACTAACCTACATCATACTTTTTTTGAAAAAATACTGCCAAAGTTAATGATTTTAGTTGAAACAAGCACACACTTTTTACCCTCATTTCCATACCACAATAGCCATAATGTGTAGATTCCAAAACGAAGTGCAACGTTATGGAGGTCTAAATTATGTAGAT
>JBJECS010000118.1:0-3167 GCA_051871335.1 Muribaculaceae bacterium
GAAGTCAAGGTCCTTAAACAGCTGCTTGCTGCCAAATGCCTTTGTAAGCCCCGTCGCCTCTATCACTTTGTTGCCAAGGCGTGGACCGTTAGGGATAAATATCTCAAGTCGTTCTTCCTTCTGCTTCTGGTCTTCATTCAAGAGGCGGTCGTAAGACGAAAGACGTGCCTTACCCTTTGCCTGACGTGCCTTTGGCGCCATGCGGACCCATTCCAGCTCGCGCTCAAGGGTCTTACGGCGTTTGCTCGCCTGCTTTTCCTCGAGAGCCATGCGGCGAGTTTTCTGGTCAAGCCATGATGAATAATTTCCCTCCCATGGTATTCCCTCGCCGCGGTCCAGCTCAAGAATCCAGCCTGCCACATGGTCAAGGAAGTAGCGGTCGTGAGTAATTGCGATTACTGTTCCCTGATATTGCTGCAAGTGCTGCTCCAGCCAGTCTATTGACTCTGCGTCAAGGTGGTTTGTTGGCTCGTCAAGGAGGAGTATATCCGGCTGCTGTAGCAGAAGGCGGCAAAGTGCCACACGGCGGCGTTCACCACCCGACAGTGTCTTTATCTGCTGGTCGTCAGGAGGACACTGTAGAGCATCCATCGCGCGCTCCAGCTTATTGTCGATATTCCATGCGTCTGATGCGTCAAGTTTGTCTTGCAGCTCTGCCTGACGTGAGATGAGCGCATCCATCTTGTCCGGGTCTTCCAATACTTCAGGGTCTGCAAAGCTTTCGTTCACCTTGTCAAAATCCGCCAGAAGGTCCATGATTGGCTGAACTCCCTCACGCACAACTTCTATCACGGTCTTTTCTGGGTCAAGCTGTGGGTCCTGTTCCAGGTAGCCCACTGTATATCCGGGAGAGAAAACCACTTCTCCCTGGTAGCTCTTGTCAAGACCGGCGATTATCTTCAGCAGTGAAGACTTTCCCGAGCCGTTAAGACCGATTATGCCGATTTTGGCACCATAGAAAAATGATAGGTAGATGTTTTTTAGTACTTGTTTTTGAGGTGGATAAGTCTTTGACACTCCCACCATCGAAAATATGACTTTTTTATCGTCTGCCATAATATATTGATATTAAATTATTTGCGTTTTTTGGGTGCATACTTTGCCGGATAGTCACACCGTGTCTTTCCTTCAACGATATTGTGCAGCTTTCCACGGATAAGCTGCTTGCGGATAAGCGAAATGTGGTCTATATAAAGTTTTCCGTCAAGGTGGTCACACTCGTGCTGCACAATCCTCGCAAGAAAGCCTGATATTTCCTCTTCATGCTCATTAAAATCTTCATCAACCCATTTCAGGCGGATATGTTCCACGCGGCTCACGTTTTCAGACAATCCCGGCAAGCTAAGGCAACCCTCTGAACGACTGCACTTGTCGCCATCAAGTATTTCTATTTCAGGATTGATGAGTGTAAGTTTTCTCCCCGCGCACTCCGGAAAGCTCTCTGCCACAGGGTCGGCATCTATCACTACAATGCGGTCGTTTCTTCCAATCTGCGGTGCGGCAAGCCCCACTCCCTCAGAAGCATACATCGTTTCATACATGTTTGCTATCAGGGTCTTAAGCTCAGGATAGTCTGCCTTTACAGGCTGGGAGATATTGCGTAGTACGGGGTGTCCGTAAAGATATACTGGTAATTTCATTGGTTATATGATTTGCTTTGTAAATAATCGTTCAGGATAATGGTAGCGGAAATTTCATCTACGATAGCCTTATCTTGTCTGTCTGTCTTTTTCATGCCGGAGGCGAGCATAGACTTGTGGGCAAGCACGCTGGTAAAACGCTCGTCAAAAAATACTATCTCCATGCCTGGCAGCTCTTTACGCAGGCGATTGATGCCGGGAGTGATATATTTCATTGACTCGCTCTGCTCGCCGCGCATTGTTGTAGGCAGTCCCACGACAATCCTCTCAACATCTTCTTTTTCAACGTATTGCTTAATAAATTCCACAAGATTGGCTGTAGCAACAGTTGTCAAGCCTGTTGCCACAATCTTCAGGACGTCGGTCACCGCTATTCCGCACCGCTTACGCCCATAATCTATCGAAAGTAGTCTTCCCATACTTTTTTACACTGCAAAGTTACTAATTATCTTTGCCACTGCCAAAAAAATATGCAAAAAGGCAAAAAGGCAGACGCAATTGCCTGCCTCCTGCATAAAAAGATATTGATTACTTTCTTATCTCAATATTTGAGTCTTTGAAACCTATGAAGTATAGCACACCGTCAAGCCCAATTGTGGAGATTGATTGCTCTGCCGTCTGCTTTACCTTTGGCTTTGCGTGGAACGCTATGCCAAGACCGGCTGTAGCAAGCATCGGAAGGTCGTTTGCACCGTCACCTACGGCGATAGTCTGCGCAATATTTACGTTCTCCACCTGAGCTATCAGCTTCAGTAGCTCTGCCTTGCGGCGACCGTCTACGATTTCGCCTACATAGCGACCTGTCAGCTTGCCGTCTACAATTTCAAGCTCGTTTGCATAAACATAGTCGATGCCGAATTTCTGTTTGATATAGTTGCCGAAATACGTAAATCCACCGGAAAGGATTGCTATCTTAAATCCTGCACGCTTCAGCACTTCCATCATTCTGCCTACGCCCTCTGTAAACGGCAGATTTTCTGCTATTTCGCGCATCACGCCCTCATCAAGTCCCTTCAGCAGTGCCACGCGCTCCGTAAACGACTCCTTAAAGTCTATCTCTCCGCGCATTGCGCGCTCAGTGATAGCCTTTACCTTATCCCCTACCCCGGCACGCATCGCAAGCTCGTCGATAACCTCGGTCTCTATCAACGTAGAGTCCATATCGAAGCATATCAGGCGGCGACAACGGCGATAGATTGTATCCTCTTGAAGAGAAATATCAAATTCCTCGTTTTGAGACAGTTGCATAAACCGTCCCTGCATGGCGCGGAGGTCTTTTGGCATACCACGCACAGAAAATTCCACGCAAGACTTTGCCGTCGGCTCTTCTTTTTCTCTCAGCGGAGGGCGACCGGTGAGTCGCTGGATACCGTCAATGTTAAGTTCTTGACGTGCAATCTCTTCTGTCACCAATGCTATGTGTCTTGCCGTAAGGCGACGACCGAGGATAGTGATAATCCAGCGGTTTTTGCCCTGGCGGCTCACCCAGTTTTCATAATCCTCTTTTGTAATCGGAGTAAAACGAAC
>JBJECS010000119.1:0-3132 GCA_051871335.1 Muribaculaceae bacterium
TTCACTCACAAAGACAGTCTCGCTCTTGTCTTTCTTAGAGGAAATTTACTAAAAAACTTGCAAATTAACAACAATTATGCTTGGTTTTGTATATTGAAAGGGGTATTTATCTGTGTATTAAGCTGATGAATAGAGTCAATGGGTAAAGCGAAGTGGATTATTACCAAAAAGTCATTCACAAATTTGTGAATATGAAAACAAATCATTAACTTTGCGAAAAGTTTATTCAAATGATAGTAATATTTGATAAAGAATATTTGAAGGACTTGTATAGTAACGGCAAATGTTCTGATAACAAGCATAGATTTCAGCCTGAAATAGTGTCTCGCTACATAAGGTGTGTAAATCTTCTAATTGCAAGCTCTGCCAAGGAGGATTTATACAAGATAAACTCTCTTCATTTCGAGGCTCTGTCCGGCGACAGGGAGGGGATATATTCAATCAGAGTGAATTTACAATATAGAATTGAATTTACTATCACTGAGAATGAAGAACAACAGACAATAACTATTTGTAATATATTAGAACTCTCAAACCACTATAAATGAATATGATAAGAGTCAAAGACATAAAGCCGGAAATGATTGCGAATAACTGTGTTCCTTTTATTTTGACACATCCCGGGGAACTGATTAAAGATGAATTGGCAAGCAGAAATTTGTCTCAGTCAAGATTGGCAAGGGATTTGGGCGTTTCTGCGTCATTTCTTAATGAAGTGATAAAAGGCAAAAGGGCAGTAAATACAGAATTAGCGTTGCTTTTAGAAGCGGCTCTTGGCGTTCCTGCAGAGGTATGGCTCAAACTTCAGTCGGACTATAATATGCAAAAGGCAAAGTCAAACAAGACATTTATGGAGAGACTTGAATCTATCCGTAAGATAGCTTCAATGTTGTAAACTCTAAATGTTATATTCTAATCTTCTTCTGTGTTGATTTCGGAAATGTCTTTCATTTCAGCGTACTCAGCCCAGTGGGGGTCGTTTTCGGCGTAGATTGAGATGGGGAGGAGGGGGAGAGGAGCGAGAGCTTCGTTAAGCTTTTTCCCGAAGATGTTAGTTGAGAGGGTGTAGAAAACCCAGTTTCGCTGCCCGTCGCCGGTGTAGATGCCAGTTAGGACTGCAATTGGGTCTTTTTCAAAAGTTTCGACGAGAGCGTCGTGAGCTTTCTCGATTAGGAGAGAAGTTTCGTAGTCAGGCATTCCGTCGTCTTTAGGGTCGTAAGAGAATGTGACTTCGATTCGGATAGAGAATTTCGGGTTTTTGCGGAATTTGTCAATGTCGCGTCGCCCGGTTACGATGATAGTATTACCGTTATCGCTGAGTGTAGGGGATGTCCACCAGTCGTTAGCCATAATTTCAGAATGAAAGTGCGATATTGTTTTCTTTAGCGAGCTTGCGAATGTGCATCAGTGCGTATCGCATACGTCCGAGAGCGGTGTTAATGCTTACGTTAGTTGCATCGGCGATTTCCTTAAACGACATGTTTTGGTAGAATTTCATTTCAATGACTCCTCTCTGAGCATCGGGGAGGGATTTAATGAGTTTTCGGATGTCTCTATGAATCTGATGCATGACGATATTGTCTTCGATATTGCTTTCGCAGAGGTCACGACGGTTAAGAAGGTCGATGTCTTCATTGTCGATAGAGATTAGGTTTTCGCTTTTTTCCTGTCTGTAGTAGTCGATGACGAGATTTCTTGCGATACGAGTAACCCAAGCGCTGAATTTGCCAGTTTCAACATATTTTCCTTGCTTGATAGTCATGATAATCTTGACGAAAGTTTCTTGGAAGATGTCGTCGGCAATTTCTTCGTTTTTTACGATTCGGAAAATATATGAAAAGACATGTTCTCGATACCTGTTAAGAAGGGTGTCGAAAGCCTCATTACTACCACCTGCATAAGCAGCCACCAAAGCTTCGTCGGTGACTTTAACTGTTTTCTGCATTTTGTCTCTATTTTATGGTTTAGAGTAGTAATGTTTCGATAGGCTTAAAGTTTTTAGTGTTACAATTACGTTATTTTCGCCGCAAATTTACCGTTTTTATATGAGAGTGGCAAATTTTTTGGTGAGATTTTGATGACTTTTAACATTTTTAATGCAATAAAGTGCGAATAATTAAGTTGTTGGGTTGAAAAAAATTTTAAGAGTAATAATAAAATGCAATGTTATGCGTTTTTAATATACAGTAACCATTAAAAACAGACCTGCCTATGAAGGAAAAAACTACTCCAACACTTTCCAAGCCACAAAGTGAAGTTAGTCATACTTCAACACCTCAACCATCAAAGCGTGCGATGGATTTTATCCGCCAGTTTGCTCGTGCGTATCAGGTAATACCAACATTGTCAGCCGGGATAAGCGGTTTTGTGGCAAATTGAGAAAACAAGTTAAAAAGAAAGAGCGCTTCCTTTGCATGAAATGGAATCGCTCTTTCTTTTTGTGGAAAAAATGAGTTTTATAGATTGAATTTCACTGCCAGTGTCGGGTTGATGTAAAATGTTTTTGTACCGTTGTGGTAGATGAAATTGTTAGAGATTTCCCATTCAGTGCCTACAGAGAAGACGTTTGAGAAATTGTACCACAGCTGTGGCTCAGTGAGGACAACGAGTCCCTTTTTCTGTTCGCCATTTTGGTTCCATTTTGGAATATATCCGTTCCAGGTATCAATAAATCCGCTGAAGGTCATTTTTCGGTTCAAGAATTGAATGCCCCAAACGCCGGTAAGCTGGAAACCGGAGAGAGCGGAGAGAAATTCGTTTTTGAAATGCTGTTTGTACATTAGCTGTAAAGACCAGGTCTTGCTGAAGTCGTCAGAGTGGCGATTGTATGCAATGCCGGCGAGTCCGACATGCTGGAAGCTGCCGGCAAGGTTCAGTCCTCCGTCGTATTCGATATGCGCGGCGAATGGAGAACCAGTTTTGAGATTAAATTCTCGAGAGATTTCAAAATAAGCGCAAGTCATGTCTTCGCTTTTGAGGTCGAGGTCTACGAAGTAGAACCAGCTGCCGAGGCGGTCAGCCTTAAATTGCTCGAGAGTGATTGTGACTTTCTGTCGTTCAGGCTGTTCGTCAGAATAAATATTACTTCCGAGGTCGTATTGCAGCTGTATGTTTTGGGCAGCGAGTGAGCCA
>JBJECS010000120.1:0-3111 GCA_051871335.1 Muribaculaceae bacterium
CTGGTTTGCGATATTTTCTGCATGAAATGCCATCAGCTCTGAAATCGGACGAAATCCCCATGTCACTCCGCAAGATGTTACGCATGCCCTGCGTGCCGTCTCCATATCCACACCGGAATCGCCGATGTAAAGCACATCGGACTTCTTGGTAGGGCACTTAGATAGTATTTCAAAAACTATGGACGGGTCAGGTTTTACGGGAACTCCTTCTTTTTGTCCCTCAAGTGCAGCCCATTTTATCTGAGGAAAAAAGTGAGTGATAAGTTTTTTTACTGCACTGTCGTATTTGTTTGATGCTACGGCAAGCTTCACCCCGTCGTCTTGTAGTTGTTCCAAAAGCTCGGTTATACCAGGATAAGGCTTTGTGTTGTCGGTATTGTGTACTTCATAATACTCCATAAAGTACAGGCGAAGCGCATTTACATTTTCTTCAGTCCGCGCATCTTCAGGGAGCACACGTTGGAGAAGTTTACTCACCCCATTCCCTACGAAATACGGATATGACGCAATAGAATGAGTGGGATAACCGGTTCTTTCAAGTGCATAGTTTGCCGCTTCGCCGAGGTCTTCAATCGTGTTGAGAAGTGTGCCGTCAAGGTCGAAAATTACAAGTCGTTTCATACTTAAATTTATTTTATGAGATATTGCTGTCAGAATGGATAACCCACTGCAAAGTGTAGCGTAGTATCACGTTTCCAGCGCGGATGAAATATAGGCCATTCTTCTTGGTTTTCAGCAGGGTTATGAGCCTTAAATCCAAGGTCAAAACGGAGGAGAAAATAAGTGAAGTCGAGTCGTAGTCCCACTCCATATGCCAGGGCTATTTGTTTGTAAAACTCATCAAACTTAAACTGTCCACCATACTGGTTTTCATAGTCTTTAATTGTCCATATATTTCCGGCATCAATGAAGAATGCCCCTTCAAACACCCAGAATAGTTTTGCTCTGTATTCAATACTCATCTCCAGATTTATGTCACCACACTGGTTGATGAAGTTTGAAACTGCGTTTTGCGCCTCATATTTGCCAGGTCCCAGTGTCCTCACGTTCCAACCGCGAACTCCATTCGCACCACCGGCATAAAAGCGCTTTTCAAACGGAAGCATTTTAGAGTTGCCGTATGGGAAAGCAAGTCCAAGACCTACATGGAAAGCAAAACTGCTACGGCTGTTGACAACCTTTGTCAGTGAATAGTCTGCCTCTGATTTTACATATTGTGAATATTGTATTCCGAGAAATTTATATGCTCCATCATCTTTTTGTTGCCCTGTTGCTTTAGAAATGCCGTAAAGTAGGTTTCCTGCGGTTTCTGCGGAAAGTCGAAGGGTGTAAACTGTTGATTGTCTTGGTTTAAGAAGCATTGTCGCAGAAGACATACGGCGATTTGTTTTGTAGTAGGTATATCCCATACGCATTATGAGGTGGTCCTCGTAGCTATAGCGGAGTAGGGGATTAGTGATTTCTTCAATAAAGTCTATAGTACTGTTTGGAAGGCTAACAAAATTGACGTCAATCACATCAAATGTCTTGCGAATAGTGTTACTTCGGTTACTCCATTTGTATTTCCATCCGGCGCCTGCGATTACACGAGTGTATTCAGGACGCTCTTGATAGTTACAGGTAAGTGCTACTTCGGAAGTAGCTTTTACTTTTTGCTTAAAGCTTTTTGACAGGAATGGTGCAAGGAATTTTGGGAATGTTATGCCCACTTCGCCTGCAAATTCAGTGTATCGGTTGTTAATTAATCCGTCAAGGTTGCCGGAAAGACTTTCGTATGAAGTGCGGAATTTCGTTGTCAAGACCTCTGAGCCTTTCCACAAATTTCTATGTTGATATGTAAGTCCAACACCAAATCCAAGGTCACCTTCGGAGTTTGTACCTTCAAGTTCAAACGTCACACCTTGCTTTTTGTTTCTTGAAAGCAAAATGTAGGCGTCAAGAAATTGATTTTCGTCGATTTTAGCAACTTCTTTTATTGAAATGTTTACATATTTGAGTATAGCAAGTTGCCCTAATGATTCATAGGTGCGGTCGATGTCACTTGCATTATAAAGAGAGCCCGGGGTAATGTGACACTTTTCTCTTAAGACAGCCGGACGAAGATAATGGTCTTTCCCGTACAGAATAAAAACGCCATTTTCTAATATAGTGTCTGTACTTTCGCTAAGGTTTGTAGTGACATCTCCTGTATTGTAGTTAGTTACGATATATACGTTTCGTATAGAATACGTCTTATGATTTTCTGTTATTGGAGTTTCTCCAGGGCGTTTTGTCTCATGTCGTCGAATTACCATTGTAAGTTCAACGTCTTTGCGGTTTGCTGCAGTGTCAGCAATATAAGTAATATAGTCTTTTGTAAACGTATAATATCCGTTACGTCTTAGCCGTTCTGTTATGGCAGTCCTTTCAGCCTCAAGTGCATTTCTATCAAATGGAGTTCCACTTTCAATTGTAAATTCGTCGGAGTCTTTCATGACAACAGTACCGAGAATAGAATCTTCAAACTCATATTTTATGCTTGAGATAAAATGTTGCTTGCCTGTGGTGACGTTATAAGTTACGTCAGCCTTTTTCTTCTTCTCCTTAAATTCTGTTTTTGATGTAACAATAACATCATTATAACCTTTATTTATGAGTGCTTGTTCCAGCTGTCGTGCAGACATTTCTGTAAGGGTGCTGTCATAAAGAACAGGCGCCTGTCCAAGCTTTCGCATCCATTTGTTAAACCACTTTGTGCTGTCGTTGCCGGAGAGATTGTAAGTGGCGAGTTGGATTTTCATGCACCCAAGCACTTTGTTATTGGGCTGTTGACGTAGGTAATTTATTAGTTCTGTAGAAGTTATCTTTTTGTCGCCTTGTACTTTGATATGCACATTATCAAGAAGGTACTCTCCCTGAGGCACGTGCTTTGTTGAGCTACAACCAGTAAGGGTAAGTAGCGTCACAATGAGTGATATGTATGTAAATATTCGACTTTTAGCCATTATTCAGCGAATTGGGTTGCAAAGTTACGCATAATTTCCCACTTTTTAACTGCAATTACGCTTAAAACTGATTATGTAGAGTCAAGTGGCAAGTGCAAAATTAGTAAATTCTTTTGAAGAACTCAAT
>JBJECS010000121.1:0-3103 GCA_051871335.1 Muribaculaceae bacterium
CTGCCTTTCAAGAAGTTGGACTCACTCTTTCACGGTTTAGCGGACAGTAATAATAGTTTTGTATCGCCATATGCGCATGGCAACCATCCGTTTGTGGTGAAGCTTTATCCTCTGATAGACGGTGAGGTCCATTCGTTTGTAGAGGATGTAATCCCCCAGCAAAAGCATATAAACAGGCTGATAACGCTGATAGATACGATAATGAGTGTGTCGTCGAAGGGAGCGCTGCTGTTTCCGGTACAGTCGAAGCCGGATGGACTTGACTGGGAGGATTTCCGACAAAACTGGGCAGCATGTGGCGGAATCATACCTTATAGCGCGAAGGCGGGTATACCGGCACCACACCAAGAAACGGCATCAGGGCTTGATGCGGGAGCGTCTCGCCTGCTTGAGGTACAGCTGCAGATGATACAAGATGTGTCGGGAGTGAATAATACGCTATATGGTGGCGAGCTTGGCGGCAATGTTGGTATAGAGCGTTATGAGCGTCAGATACAGAATGCTTCAGTGACGATATCGGATATACTTGAGACGTTTTGCGACTTGCTGAGGCAGCGAGATGAGAAGGCGATGTCGGTCAAATAGTGCCTTGCTCGACGGCGATGCAGACACGCTCGATGATAGCGTCTTTACGGTCTTTTTCCGGGTGGTATTCGCCTTTGAGGCTGACTCCGAAGAGTTTTCCGAAACCTTGCCAGAAAGTAGCGCGGAAAGAGCCTAAGAAAGCTTTGAGGATGTTGTAGCTTGACTGGTGAGTTTCCCTCTGAATGAGTTTTACGAGCATCTTCGCCTGGTTTTTGGAGAAGCGTTTGAGCGTGGGTTTGTATTGGTTGAAGACTTCTTTTTCCATTTGTTTGAGGTGCTTCTCCCGTTCTTTTTGATTAGGCAGGGTCTCGATGTATTCGTAAGTTTCTTTTAGAGTTTCGCAGATTAGTTTGGCATAAGGGAGCGTGAGTTTTACGTCGCGAACGGTGCGCCAGTAAAATTGTTCTTCTTTTTTGTTTTTGAATTTGAAAGGAGGAAAGACGGTTATTTCGTTCATGACGAGCATGAGAACAGTGTCTCCTTCTTCAGAGATGGTGTGGTATTTTTTGCGAAAGACGTTTTGCCTGGCATCAGAGATGTTTTCCATAAAATCTTCGCTCTGCGCACCGGCAGCCAGTGCGCAGAGAAAAGAAAATATTATGAATAAAATAGATTTCAAGGAGTTGTCAGTCTTTTTTAATGGGAGGGTAGTCGATGGTGTAGTGAAGTCCTCGGCTTTCTTTACGCTCTTTAGCTTGCCTCATGATGAGGTATCCCACATTAATAATATTACGGAGCTCGCAAATTTCGCGAGAAGCTTTAGAGCACTTGAAAAGTTTTTCGGTCTCTTCGTAAAGGATGTCGAGTCGGTTCCAAGCACGGTCGAGACGAAGGTTACTTCGGACGATGCCAACGTAAGTACCCATAATCTGGTTTACTTCCTTGATGCTCTGTGTGATGAGGACCATTTCTTCCGGGTGTCGTGTACCTTCGTCGTTCCAAACGGGGACGTCATCACGGAAAGAGTAGTGGTAGATGTTTTCCTTGGCGTGTCGAGCAGCGGCTTCGGCATAAACGACAGCCTCGATTAGGGAGTTGGAAGCGAGTCGGTTTCCGCCATGTAGCCCGGTGCAAGAACATTCCCCGACGGCGTAAAGTCGCTTGATGGAAGATTCTCCGTTATAGTCAACTTTGATGCCACCGCAGAGGTAGTGAGCCGCCGGAGCAACGGGGATGTAGTCTTTTGTGATATCGATTCCGATAGTGAGGCAGTGCTGGTAGATGTTAGGGAAGTGGTGCTTAGTTTCTTCCGGGTCTTTGTGAGTAACGTCGAGGTAAACGTGGTCGTCGCCGTATTGCTTCATTTCGCTGTCGATGGCGCGAGCGACGATGTCGCGGGGTGCGAGTGAGAGCCGCGGGTCGTATTTGTGCATAAATTCTTCACCGCGGAGGTTTCTGAGGACAGCGCCGTATCCGCGCATCGCCTCGGTGATGAGGAATGAAGGTCGGTCTCCGGGATGGAATAGTGCTGTTGGGTGGAATTGAATAAATTCCATGTCTTTGACTTCACCTTTGGCTCGGTAAACCATAGCGATGCCGTCACCGGTAGCGACGAGAGGGTTTGTGGTGGTCTGATATACTGCACCAACGCCTCCGGTAGCCATCAGGGTCACTTTAGAGAGGAAAGTGTCGACGGAGCCGTTGTTTTGGTTTAAGACGTAAGCGCCGTAGCAAGTGATGCCCGGTGTCCTTCTGGTGACAATTTTGCCGAGGTGGTGCTGCGTGATGATTTCAATGGCGAAGTGGTTTTCGAAAATGTCGATGTTTCCGTGAGCTTTTACAGCGTTGATGAGAGATTGCTGTATTTCGTATCCTGTGTTGTCGGCATGGTGGAGGATTCGAAATTCGGAGTGTCCTCCTTCGCGGTGCAGGTCGAAAGAGCCGTCGTCCTTCTTGTCGAAATCGACGCCCCAAGAGATAAGCTCTTTGATTTGCTCCGGAGCTCCGGTGACGACTTTTCTGACGGCGAGCGGGTCGCTGAGCCAGTCACCGGCAACCATAGTGTCGTGGACGTGCTTTTCAAAATCGTCAACTTCGAGGTTGGTAACAGAAGCGACGCCGCCTTGTGCAAGTGCGGTGTTCGCCTCGTCGAGGGTAGTCTTGCATATCAGTGCAACTTTACCGGTCTTAGCCACTTTAAGGGCGAAACTCATTCCGGCGATACCGGAACCGATAACCAAGTAGTCGTATCTATGTGTCATTTTTTGGTGTATATTATATATGTGGTGCAAAAATACTAAAATTTGCGGAAAGAATGAGCAAAAGATGTGAGATTTTATTTTTTGTGAAGCCTTTAATGACGTATTTTGGTGGCGGATGGGAAAGGAATGGCGGTAGGCAAAATAAAAAATATGTTTTAAAACATATTTGTTTAATTGTCTAATAATCTGGAAATCAGAGGGATGAGTAAAAAGCGTAAAAATTTCCTGAAAAATTTTCCTGAAAAAATTTGGTGGTAACGGAAAAAAGTCGTAACTTTGCACTCGCTTTTCGGGAGAGACCGGGCGGCGGAAAAAGA
>JBJECS010000122.1:0-16599 GCA_051871335.1 Muribaculaceae bacterium
ACTCAAATTGGAGATTGTGCATTTGAAGGCTGCAGTGGCTTGACGTCGGTAAAGATACCGAAATCAGTCACCGAAATAGGAAAGTCTGCATTTTATGGTTGCGGTGGTTTGACATCGATTGAAATCCCGGAGTCGGTTACTAAAATTGGAGAGAATGCATATTCAGGCTGCATTGGTTTGACTACGGTAAAGATACCTGCATCAGTCACGGAAATTGGAAAGTCTGCATTTAATGGTTGCAGTGGTTTGACATCGATTGAAATCCCGGAGTCTGTCACTCAAATTGGAGATTCTGCATTTTCAGGATGCAAAGGTTTGATATCTATGGAAATGCATGCATCAGTGAAAGAAATTGGAAAGTCTGCATTTAATGGTTGCAGTGGGTTGACATCGATTGAAATCCCGAAGTCTGTTACAAAAATTGGTGATTGGGCTTTTGCGGGCTGCAGTGGCTTGAAGTCGATTGAAATACCTACATCAGTTACAGGAATTGGTTGGTATGCATTTGATGACTGCAGTGATTTGACAAGAATAGATGTTGAATCCGGTAATCCGGTTTATGATTCAAGAAAAGGGTGCAATGCGATAATAGAGACGTCGACTAATACGCTTATTGCAGGCTGTAGAAACACTATAATACCTGAGACAGTCACAGAAATTGGTGCAGGTGCTTTTTCAGGCTGCAGTGGTTTGACATCGATTGAAATCCCAGGGGCTGTTACTAAAATTGGAAATTATGCATTTTCAGGATGCACCGGCTTGAAGTCAGTTAAAATACCGAAATCAGTCACAGAAATTGGTACAGGTGCTTTTAAAGGCTGCAGTGGTTTGACTTCGGTAGAGATGCCGGAAACAGTCACAGTCATTGGAGATTGGGCATTTAAAGGCTGCAGTGGTTTGACTTCGGTTGAGATGCCGGAAACAGAGATATAAATAAGTTAGACGGCATTTGAAGGATGTCCGTTTAAAATAGGTTAGTGGTCAAATAAGGGGAGCGATGGGGATATAAAAAGTCGCGAGCGAAAGGAATAGGGGAAAAATAAGTGTTACAAAAGGGTTGATAAATGCGAAAAAATTTGTATCTTTGCGCTGGTAAAACTGTGCGGTGTCAGCCCTGAAAGGGGTTGGTGTGAGCATAAGTTTTTGAAAAAGAATTAGTTACACCTTAAGAAATAGAGGATATTCTATACCTGAACAAAAAGAAAATAGATACATTAAAATAAGATTATGATATCATTAGACATCTTTGGAATTCAGAACAGCGCATTGCTGGTGATAGTAGCCCTGCTGACAGGCGTGGCACTTGTAGCGCTGGCGATGTGGATAGCGGGGTTGATATCCCCACGTTCTTTCAATCCACAAAAAGGAGAAGCATACGAATGTGGTATACCGACACGAGGCAACTCAATGACACGATTCAGTGTAGGCTACTACTTGTTTGCCATCCTTTTTTTAATGTTTGATGTTGAAACAGTGTTCTTGTTCCCATGGGCGGTAAAAGTAAGAGAGCTGGGAACTGATGGCATAATCAGCATCGCAGTGTTCTTCTCAATCTTGGTGCTTGGCCTTGTATATGCATGGCGAAAGGGTGCCCTGGAGTGGAAATAAATGAATAAGAAAAGAAAGGACGAACAGTGGAAAAAATAACGACAAAAAGCATGCCTTATGAGGCATTTAAGGATAACGAGTATATAGAGCAACTCGTGGAGGAGCTGCGTGCGAGCGGGACAAATGTCATCGTAGGCACGTTTGACAAACTAATCAACTGGGGGCGGTCTAACTCAATCTGGCCACTTACTTTCGCAACCAGTTGTTGCGGTATTGAATTTGTGTCGCTTGGAGCGGCGCGATTTGATATGGCTCGCTTTGGCTGGGAAGTAGCACGTGCCTCCCCGCGTCAGGCGGACTTTATGATGGTAGCGGGCACAATCGTAAACCGAATGGTGCCGGTTTTCCGTCGTCTATATGACCAGCTTGCAGAGCCGAAGTATGTAATAGCGTGTGGCTCATGCGCAATTTCAGGAGGACCGTTCCGCAAGTCTTATCATGTGGCTAAGGGAATAGAGGAGATAGTACCGGTAGACGTATTTGTACCGGGTTGCCCTCCGCGCCCAGAGGCAATGATATACGGAATAATGCAGCTTTCACGCAAGATAAAGGTAGAGCGTTTCTTTGGCGGAGTAAATCGTCAGGAAAACCGCGAAGAGTACCTGAAATCACATCCTGTTGAAGAACAAAACTAATTCGACTAACCCCATATACATAATAAAGAAAAATTATGGCAAATATTCAAGACAAAATAGCCAAGTTGTTTCCAGAAGCAACATTTGAGGAAGGCGAATTTTTGTTGATTAATATTCCTGACGAAAAACTACACAGCCTGTGTGAGACGCTTCGCGATGATGAGGAGCTGAGTTTTGACTACCTTGTTACCATCGTTGGAATGGACTGGAAAGAGTCATTGGGCTGTGTCTATTATCTGACTTCAACAAAAACCAATGCTCATATTTCAATAAAGGTATCTACGACAGACCGAGAAAATCCGGCACTGACATCGGTAGCGGACCTGTGGAAGATAGCGTGCATATTGGAGCGAGAAGTATATGATTTCTTTGGGATAGTTTTTGTGGGCAATCCAGATATGCGCCGCCTGTTCCTGAATATAGACTGGAATGGCTTCCCTCTGCGTAAGGATTACGACACAAATCCGGAACTCAATCCAGTATCTATAGAGAATGAGCGTCAGACGGATGACACATACGTTTACACCCGTGATGAAAAAGGTAATTTGGTGAAAAACGTGGCAAAAGTGTTTGAGGAAGGCGATTTTGTGGTAAATATCGGTCCTCAGCACCCGGCGACTCACGGTGTGCTAAGATTCCGCACGGCAGTAGACGGCGAGACAATAAAGAAAATCGATGTATATATGGGATATATCCACCGCGGAGTGGAAAAGCTGTGTGAAAATCTTACATATCCTCAGACTTTGCACTATATGGACCGCCTTGATTATTTCTCAGCGCATAACTACCACCACGGACTGTGTATGTGTATTGAAAAGGCGGCGGGCATAGAGGTATCACGCCGAGTACAGGTGATACGCGTGTTGATGGATGAGCTTTCCCGTATAGCATCACACTGTCTGTTTATCGGAACGTATTGCATGGACCTTGGTGCGACAACGATGCTGTTTTACACGTTGCGCGTGCGTGAACAGATACTTGACATCATGGAGAAGACATGTGGCGCCCGCATGACGTTTAACTATTCAACAATCGGTGGTGTGATGCAAGATTTGCACCCTGATTTCGTGAAAGACGTAAAGGCGTTGCTTGCAGTAATTCCTGCAAATATCAAGGAATACAATAAGGTTTTCACCGGCAATATTATCGCCAAGAACCGTATGGAAGGCGTGGGAGTATTGAGCCGCGAAGATGCGATATCATATGGTGTTACAGGACCTTCAGGCCGAGCATCAGGCTGGGCGTGCGATATACGCAAGACAGACCCATACAGCATATATTCAGAGCTTGATTTTGAGCAGGTTACGGCAACAGAGGGTGACTCAATGGCACGCTTTAAATGCCGCCTTGCAGAAATAGAGCAGTCTGCGCACATTATCGAGCAGCTGATAGACAATATACCGGAAGGTGAAATCCAGGCGAAGGTGCCAAAGGTGCTTAAGTTGCCAGCAGGTCACTGGTTCCAGCTGATGGAAGGCTGTCGCGGCGTGTTTGGTGTATATATCGAAAGCGACGGAGACAAAAATCCATACCGCCTGAAGATAGCTCCGCCATGCCTAAATCTTGCAGCAGTAGTAGACCATATCACAAGAGGCGACAAGATAGCGGACCTTATCACAATCGGCGGCTCGCTTGACTATATAGTACCAGATATGGACCGATAAGACAATAAACCGGAATTAGAAATAGTAAAAACGATAAAATAAATTATGTTTGACTTTTCAATAGTAACAAGTTGGATAGACAGTCTGCTCAAGGGCTGGATGCCGTCATGGGCTGCTACGACCGTTGAGTGTGTCCTTATCGGTGTAGGTCTATTGCTGGCATATGCGTTGCTGGCACTCTTCTATATATATTTTGAGCGCAAGGTGTGTGCAGCGTTCCAGTGCCGTCTTGGTCCAAACCGAGTAGGTCCGTGTGGAGTACTGCAGAGCTTTGCGGATATGTTCAAGATACTTATAAAGGAGCTAATCACTCTAAACCATATAGACAAGTTCTTGTTTGCTCTTGCTCCATACCTGGTGATAATAGCGTCAATGATGTCTTTTGCAGTGCTTCCGTGGGGAAAGGGATTGCAGATAATAGATTTTAATATCGGCATTTTCTTCCTGATAGCAGTGTCATCAATAGGCGTACTTGGCATCTTGCTTGCTGGATGGTCAAGTAACAATAAGTTTACACTTATCGGCGCGTTGCGTTCAGGTGCACAGATGGTCAGCTATGAGCTGTCAATAGGTCTTTCAGTGCTGACAATGGTTGCTTTTGCAGGCACAATGTCTGTAACGGGCATAGTAGAGGCGCAAAAGGAAGGATGGTTTATCTTTACGGGTCATATCCCGGCGCTGATAGCGTTTGTGATATATCTCATTGCGGGAACAGCGGAGACCAACCGTGGTCCGTTTGACCTTCCAGAGGCAGAGAGCGAGTTGACCGCCGGCTATCATACAGAGTATTCCGGTATACACTTCGGCTTTTTCTACCTTGCAGAATACCTCAACCTATTCATTGTGTCAGGAGTAGCATCACTATTGTTCTTCGGAGGGTGGATGCCTCTACATATCAGTGGCTGGGAAGGTTTTAACATGGTAATGGACTGGATACCGAGCGTAGTATGGTTTATCGGTAAGGCGATAGTAATATCGTTTATCATAATCTGGTTTAAGTGGACATTCCCCCGTCTACGAATCGACCAGCTACTTGCCCTTGAATGGAAGTATCTGTTGCCAATCAACCTGGTGAACCTTGTGCTGATGGTAATCGTAATCATTTACGGCTTACACTTCTAAAAATCCCTGATACGTTTTTTGCTGAAGACGAAAAAATTACAAATTTATGAGTAAAAAGAGCCATAAAAGCAGAAAACAAGGGAGAGGAAAAAATTGTTTATAATAAAAGAAAAAATATAAAATTAACCCACTTGATATCAAATCCACTTTATTATGAGTGAGAAGTTTGGAAAAATAGCTCAAGTAATCGGACCAGTAGTAGACGTTACTTTTGATAGCGAACAGGGTGGCATACCTCCAATCTATACCGCATTGAAAGTAAGCCGAGCAAGCGGCGACCTGATACTTGAAGTAGAACAGCACATAGGCGAGGATACCGTTCGCTGTGTGGCTATGGACAGCACAGATGGTCTGCAGCGTGGCATGAAAGTAGTGAACATGGAGCGTCCAATCGCCGTTCCAACGGGCGAGCAGGTTAAGGGACGTCTTTTCAATGTGATAGGTGAAGCGATAGACCACCTGCCAGAGATAAAGACGGACAGTGTGCGCGCAATCCACCAGCCAGCTCCGGAGTTTGACGACCTGACCATCGGGACAGAAATCCTCTATACGGGTATAAAGGTGATAGACCTTCTCGAACCTTATAGCAAGGGTGGCAAAATCGGTCTGTTCGGAGGTGCCGGAGTAGGAAAGACGGTGCTCATCATGGAGCTAATCAACAATATTGCCAAGGGACATAACGGTTTCTCAGTGTTTACGGGAGTAGGCGAGCGTACTCGTGAGGGTAACGACCTTCTACGTGAAATGATAGAGAGCGGTGTAATGAAATATGGCAAGAAGTTTGAGGAAGGCATGGAGCGCGGCGAGTGGAACCTGGAAGACGTAGATATGGAACAGGTGAAGCAGTCACAGGCAACACTGGTGTTCGGACAGATGAACGAGCCGCCGGGTGCACGTCTTCGTGTGGCACTATCGGGTCTTACAGTGGCAGAGCAGTTCCGTGACCAGGATGGCGGAGGTAAGGATATTCTCCTTTTCATAGACAATATTTTCCGTTTCACTCAGGCAGGTTCAGAGGTATCGGCACTTCTTGGCCGAATGCCGTCGGCAGTAGGATACCAGCCAACCCTTGCATCAGAAATGGGTAGCTTGCAGGAGCGAATTACCTCAACGAAGAATGGTTCAATCACGTCAGTGCAGGCAATCTATGTGCCAGCCGACGACTTGACCGACCCGGCACCTGCAACGACATTCTCATTCCTTGACGCAACGACGGTGTTAAGCCGAAAGATATCAGAGCTTGGTATATATCCGGCAGTAGACCCACTTGAGTCAACGTCACGAATACTTGACCCGAATATTATCGGTGAGGAACACTATAATGTAGCGCAGGCAGTCAAGCAGTTGCTGCAGAAATATAATGAGCTTCAGGATATTATCGCAATCCTTGGTGTAGATGAGCTTAGCGATGAAGACAAGCTCGTTGTTGCGCGCGCACGCCGCGCCCAGCGCTTCCTTTCACAGCCGTTCCACGTAGCAGAGCAGTTTACGGGTCTGCCAGGTGTAATGGTACCGCTGAGCGAGACAATCCGCGGCTTTAAGATGATTTTAAGCGGTGAGGTAGACCAATACCCAGAACAGGCATTCCTCAATGTAGGAACAATAGATGAGGCAATCGAGAAGGGTAAGAAGATGCTCGCCGAAGTTAAATAAAATTGATTAACAGATATGATACTACGCGTAATATCAGCAGAGGCAACCGTTTTTGAGGGAGAGGTGACATCAGTCACGCTGCCCGGTGAAAAGGGTTCGTTTATGGTACTTCAAAACCATGCATCTATCGTATCAACGCTTGTCAAGGGCAAGCTTGCGTATGTTCCGGCAAATGGAGAAGCGGAGGAGCAGGTGATAGACGGTGGAATCGTAGATGTGGATAATAATGTAGTGTCAGTATGTATATTCTGAGCAGATGAAAAAGATAATAATAGGCATATTAGCAGTGGTGTTGCTTGGTCTGATGTCTGTTGGCTTCAGCGATGCAATGCACAGCAATGCAGAAGGCTCACATGGCGAAGGTCTGCCCAAGGTTGACCCGAAGGAGATAATCTTCGAGCACCTTGGAGACGCGTATGGATGGGAGCTACCATTTGCTCATCATCGTCGCATACCGCTGCCGATAATAGTATATGGCACCGACGGTTTTCACGTATTTTCATCATCACGCGTGGCACACGGAGAGCAGTATTCTGATGGTACAGCCACTTTTGTCATCCCTGCAGAGGGAGAAAACAAGGGTATGGTTGTGGAACTGGTGAATGGTGCGGAAGTTAAGCCATATGATATCTCAATCACGAAAAACGTGCTTGCGGTGTTTATCACTCTGATATTGGTGATATGGTGTGCTCTGAGCCTTGTAAAATGGTATAAAAACAATGGGAATAAGGCACCAAAGGGCTTTATCGGTGCGTTTGAGGCGATAATGATGTTTATCTACGATGGAGTGATAAAATCAACGCTGAAGGAGAATGCTCGCCGTTTTGCGCCGTATCTTCTGACCGTGTTTTTCTTCATTTTCATGATGAACTTGCTCGGACTTACGGTGATATTCCCCGGAGGAGCGAACCTGACGGGAAATATAGCTGTGACGATGACTCTTGCGATAATGACATTCCTGGTGACGAACATATTCGGCACGAAACATTATTGGAAAGACATATTCTGGCCAGACGTACCGATGTGGCTGAAGTGTCCGCTTCCAATAATGCCGATGATAGAGTTGTTCGGCATATTCACAAAGCCGGCGGCTCTAACAATCCGTCTTTTCGCCAACATGATGGGTGGCCATATGATAGTGATAGTGCTAACTCTTCTCATATTCATATTTGCGGGAGTAGGCGGCTATGCAGTAGGCGGAGCGACGGCAGTAGTTTCAGTGGCATTCTCAATTTTCATGCTCTTGATAGACGTGCTTGTGAGCTTTATCCAGGCATATGTGTTTACGATGCTGAGCACGATATTTATCTCTCTGGCTCAGGAAAATCCACATACAGAGCATGGAGAGCATGAACAAAAAAACGATTAAGAAATAAATAAAAAATTAAATAAAAAACAAATCTAAAAAAACATTACGACTATGTTATCAATGATTTTAGCAGCAGTAGAAGCACTTCTTGGTTTAGGTGCAAGTTTCGGAGCAGCAATAGCAGTTATCGGCGCAGGTCTCGGAATTGGAAAAATCGGTTCTTCCGCAATGGAGGCAATCGCACGCCAGCCAGAAGCAGCCGGTGATATCCGTAGTAATATGATTGTGATAGCAGCACTTATCGAAGGTGTAGCACTGTTCGCAGTCATCGTTTGTATCCTCGCATTGTTTGTATAAAAAAGTAAAAAAATAATATGGAACTTTTCACCCCCGGTTTCGGCTTGGTCTTTTGGATGTTTGTATCCTTTGCCGTGCTATTTTTCGTGTTATGGAAATATGCATGGCCAGTGATACTTGACATCGTAGATAAGCGCGCCGACCTTATCGACAAGGGTGTAGAGTACGCTCAAAACGCAAAGGAGCAACTTGACAAGGCACAGGCAGATGCAGACAAGATGCTTGCAGAAGCCCGCCGTAGAGAGGCTGACATACTCCGAGAGGCAGAGGCGCTGAAGGTGCAAATAATCGAGGAAGCTCGAAATGAGGCTAAGGTGCAGGCAAAAAAGGAGATAGATGCTGCAAAACTCACTATAGAGCAAGCCAAGAAAGAGGCAGAGCTCTCAATCCGCGAGGAAGTAGGTGCGATAGCGCTTAGCATAGCGGAGAAGGTAGTAAGACAGAATATGTCAGACGATAAAGCACAGACACGCCTTGTCAACACTCTTATCGACGAAATAGAGAACCAGAACTAATTCAGTAAAGGAGATGAACGAAGGTCTTATACCACGCCGTTATGCAAAGGCACTTTTCAAGGTTGCGTTAGAACGCAAGATTGAGGAGAGAGTTTATGCACTGATGACGACGCTTGCCGGGAGCTTTGCGCAGATGCCGGAGCTGAAGCAGGCTGTGTCAAATCCGTTTATAGATTCGGCGCAGAAGGTTGAAATACTTGAAATGGCGGCGCAGGCGACAGAGGCGGATACCACTTATAGTGACTTTCTGAATCTGTTGATAGAGACCAAGCGCATAGAATATATGCGCGAAATAGCATTGGCTTATTTGGCAATCTATCGTAAGACCAACGGCATATATTCAGTATGCGTGACCTCTGCAGGAGCAATAACGGATGCTGAAGCGAGCCGCATAAAAGCGATAATATGCCGCCATCTACCAGCTGGAGCGAAGATAGAGTATACCGGAGCGGTAGACCCTGAATTGCTTGGCGGGTTTGTGGTAAGCATAGATAATGAGCGTCTTGATGCATCAATAAAGAATGAATTAGAACAGTTGCGTTTGAAATTAACAAGCATATAAAAGAGCAATAATGATTAACCCAAGCGAGATATCTGAAGTATTAAAAAACAGGCTTCAAAATGTCAATTCAAAGGCGACTTTTGAGGAGACGGGCACAGTATTGGAGGTAGGCGACGGCGTAGCGCAGGTTTATGGCCTTGACAATGTGTGTGCCAATGAACTTGTTGAGTTTGAGAATGGCGTAAAGGGCGTGGCGATGAACCTTGAGGAGAGCAACGTAGGCGTCATTCTGTTGAACAATGTCAACAAGGTAACAGAAAACATGAAGGTGAAGCGCACCGGTCAGATTGCGTCTATCCCCGTAGGTGAAGGTCTATTTGGGCGTGTCATCAACGTATTGGGTGAAGCGATAGACGGTCGCGGACCGATAGAGGGCGAGCTGCTGAACTTGCCACTTGAGCGTAAGGCGCCAGGTGTAATATTCCGCCAGCCTGTAAAGCAGCCACTTCAGACCGGTATAAAGGCAGTTGACTCTATGGTGCCTATTGGCAGAGGTCAGCGCGAGTTAATTATTGGCGACCGTCAGATAGGCAAGACAGCAATCGCTATAGATACCATTATAAACCAGCGCCAGAACTATGAGGCAGGCAAGCCGGTGTATTGCATTTATGTAGCAATAGGTCAGAAGGCGTCTTCAGTAGCGGCAACAGTAGAGACTCTACGCAAGCATGGTGCGATGGACTATACGGTAGTGGTAGCGGCAAATGCGTCAGACTCAGCTGCGATGAGGTATTATTCACCGTTTGCCGGCGTAGCTATAGGCGAGTTTATCCGTGACACGGGTCGTGATGCGCTGATTGTGTATGATGACCTTTCAAAACAGGCGGTGGCGTATCGAGAGATTTCACTTATCCTGAAGCGTCCGTCAGGACGTGAGGCATATCCGGGTGATATTTTCTACCTTCACTCACGTCTGCTGGAACGTGCGGCAAAAATCATAGACAATCCAAAGGTTGCTGCAATGATGAATGACCTGCCGGATGTTCTCCGTCCGATGGTGAAGGGAGGTGGCTCTCTGACAGCACTGCCAATCATCGAGACTCAGGCAGGTGACGTGTCTGCATATATTCCTACAAACGTGATTTCAATCACAGACGGACAGATATACCTTGAGACAGCATTGTTTAACCGCGGTATCCGTCCTGCAATTAATGTGGGTATCTCCGTATCTCGTGTAGGTGGTAATGCCCAGATTAAGGCGATGAAGAAGGTGGCAGGTACGCTGAAGATTAATCAAGCACAGTTCCGTGAGCTTGAGTCGTTTACCAAGTTTGGTGGCGATATAGACCCTGTGACAGCACGTACAATAGACCGAGGTCGTAAGAATGAGCGCCTGCTGATACAGCCACAGTATAAGCCAATGGCTGTAGAAGATGAGGTAGCGGTGATATTTTGCGGTGTAAACGGATTGATGAGCGATGTACCGCTGGAAAAGGTAGCAGAATTTGAAAATTCACTCCTGCAAATACTCCATGCAAAGCATCAAGCAGATGTACTTGACGTAATCCTCAAGGGACAGCTGACAGATGATGCTGCGGCAATACTGACCGATGTGGCAAAAGAGGTTGCAGGACGATATAAATGAAAAGTATAATCTTAAAGACTTTATAAGCAAATGTCAACATTACGAGAACTAAAAGGACGTATCGGCTCAGTAGCATCTTCGGAGAAAATCACGGGTGCGATGAAGATGATATCGTCT
The DNA here is from genome assembly GCA_051871335.1 of Muribaculaceae bacterium. Classification (GTDB taxonomy): domain Bacteria; phylum Bacteroidota; class Bacteroidia; order Bacteroidales; family Muribaculaceae; genus CAJUPY01. The sequence goes on from JBJECS010000122.1 coordinate 11,128, forward strand.
GCCAAGATGCATAAGGCGGAGGGTGCGCTGCGCAAACAGTTGCCATACCGACGTCAGATAGAGACCGTCATTGGCAACTTGCTGACAGCAGACGCTCCATTCTCGTCTCCGCTTATCGAGTCGAGAGAAGTACAAAATATTGCGATAGTAATTTGGGGTTCAGACGATGGTCTTTGCGGCGCATACAATATAAACTTGTATAAGCAGCTGCAAGAACGCATATCAGAGCTTCGTGGTAAATATGGCGAGGACGTAGAGCTAACCATTATCCCGGTAGGCGGAAAGATGGCGAAGGCAGTGAGCAAACTTGCCGGCATAAAGACTGTTGTATCTCCTGTAGAGGGGATAGACTCCAAGACAGAGGGTGAAGCAGTAAAAAGCTTTCTTGTTTTGCTTCAGGATGGCTTTCTTGCCGGAAAGTATGACCTTGTAGAGCTATTATATATGCACTTTAAGAGCGTGGCGAAGCAGGTGCCGGCCTTTGAGCAGCTGTTGCCGGCAGATGCGGCGAATTTCCGGAAGGCAGACGGCAAGGTAATCCAGAGCCGCCCATATATCTTCGAGCCGGATGTGACGACGATATTCCGTGCAATCCTGCCGCTGTATATGCTGTCTGTAATGACAGAGGTGTTTACAGAAAACAGAGCGTCGGAGCAGGCGGCGAGGGTAATGGCAATGCAGAGCGCCAACGATAATGCGAAAAAGCTGTTGGAGCAGTTGCGTCTTGAATATAACAAATTACGTCAGCAGAGCATCACTACCGAGTTGCTGGACATACTTGGTGGTCAGGTAAGATAATTAATTATAAACTAAACAAATATTACACATTCACACATTATGAGTAGTGTCAAAGATTATTTTTCTACATTAGGGACCGGCATTGTGAGCCTTCTGAAGGGGCTATCAGTTACCGGAAAGGAATTTGTCACCCCTAAGATTACGGAAAAATATCCTGAAAACAGAGAGACTCATAAATATCCGGAGCGATTCCGTGCAGTTCTTGAGCTGGTATATGACAGCGAGGGCAAGCACAAGTGTATCGGTTGCGGTATTTGTGAGAGAAGTTGTCCTAACGGCACAATTCACCTTGAGACAAAGATGGTGGATACGCCTGACGGAAAGAAAAAACGCAAGTTAGACAAGTATATCTACGACCTTGGCAGCTGTACATTTTGCCAATTGTGCGTCACAAACTGCCCTCAGGATGCCATCCGCTTCCAAAATGATTTTGAGCAGGCAGTGTTTACACGTTCAAAACTTGTAAAACAATTAAATTATCTTCCTGAGCCTGCAGAGCCGGAATTGACGCCGGAACAGAAGGCAGAACTTGAGGCAGCACGCCTTGCCCGCATAGAGGCAGCAAAGAAAGCGGCAGCAGAAAAGAAGGCAGCGGCAGAAAAGGCAGCAGCGGAAAAAGCAGCGGAAGGTGAGCAACCAAAAACTGAATAAATAAAAATTGTATCATAAAATATGGAATCAGTAGGAAGTATCATCACGTATGTGGTAGTCGCGCTTGCGATTGTCATCTTCTCGGTACTCGCTGTTACGACACGTAAGATATTGCGTGCGGCGACCTATCTGCTCTTTACGCTGTTTGCGACAGCCGCCATCTACTTTATGCTCGACTATGAGTTTCTTGGCGCAGTACAGATAGCGGTATATGCTGGCGGTATAGTCGTGCTGTTTGTCTTCTCAATCCTGTTGACAAGTCATCCGGGCGATAACAGTGAGGCACTTGCTTCAAAACAGCGTGTGACAGGTCTTCTGGCAGCCTTGGCGATGCTGGGCGTGGCAGGCTATTCTCTTGTAACGCGTTTCTGTGATTTTCTCTTTTCAGCTCCTCAGATGGAGGAAATTGAGATGAAACAGATAGGCGAGACGCTTTTAGGTTCAGGCAGCTATCAATATTTGTTGCCGTTTGAAGCAGTCAGTGTGTTATTATTAGCATGTATAATCGGTGGCGTTGTAGTTGCCCGTAAAAAATAGTGTATTGATATGGAAATTACAATGTTATATTACTTAATACCGAGCCTTATCATGTTTGCTTGCGGTGTATATGGATTTATCACTCGTAAGAATATGATTGCTATCTTGATATCTCTGGAGCTAATGCTAAACTCTGTAGATATCAACTTTGTAGTGTTCAATAGATTTTTATTCCCGGATAAGATGGAGGGAATGTTCTTCACGCTGTTTGCAATAGCAATAGCGGCAGCTGAGACAGCCCTTGCCATCGCAATCATCATCAACGTGTTCCGCGTGAGCAACGATATTGATGTCCGTGAAGTTAACAAAATGAAATTTTAAACGTCTATGGAATCTACATTACCATTACTAATACTCGTCATACCTCTATTTATGTTCCTATTCCTGGGACTTCTTGGCGGATATATGAAGCCGAAAGTTGCAGGTGTACTTGGAACAATAGGTATGGGCGCAACGCTGATTATAGCGTATTTTACAGCTTATACATATTTCTTTTCAGGAAGTGAATGTTTTGTAAACGGCGAAGGCGAAAGATTACAGTCAATAATCTTTAACTATGACTGGCTCCAGTTTACTGAGAAGCTCGTAATCCGTCTTGGCTTCCTCCTTGACCCGATTTCAGCCATGATGCTTGTGGTCATCACCACAATTTCGTTTATGGTGCATCTGTACAGTAACGGTTATATGTGCGACCACCATGGCACACCTGAAAAGGGATTTCAGCGTTACTACGCATTCCTGTCTCTCTTCAGCTTCTCAATGCTGGGACTCGTAGTAGCGACAAACATCTTCCAGATGTATATTTTCTGGGAGCTTGTGGGTGCATCATCATATTTGCTAATCGGATTTTATTACACTACACCGGCAGCCGTGTCAGCGTCTAAAAAGGCGTTTATCGTCACTCGTTTTGCAGACCTCGGCTTCCTTGTAGGTATCCTAATCCTGTCTTATTACACAGGTACGTTTAACTTTACGGACCTTACGTCGATAGGAACCGGCTTGGCAGACAACTTTAAGGTTTCGATTGAAACAGCTGCAAGCGTTCAGAATATCTTTGCAACAAGTGAGGCACCGATGTTTATGGGTGCGTCAGTAATGACGTGGGCGCTCGTACTTATCTTCATGGGCGGTATGGGTAAATCAGCAATGATGCCGCTACACATCTGGCTGCCAGACGCAATGGAAGGTCCAACGCCAGTATCTGCACTTATCCACGCAGCTACGATGGTTGTTGCCGGAGTATACCTTGTAGCACGTCTCTTCCCGCTCTTCTGCATGCAAGAGGCTGCGCTACAGATTGTGACTGTGGTAGGCGCACTGACAGCACTCTATGCTGCTATGGTTGCATGCTGCCAGATAGACATCAAGCGAGTACTTGCGTTCTCAACAATTTCTCAGATTGCATTCATGATGGTGTCACTCGGCGTGGCACGTCCTGAAATACACGAGGGCATGGGCTATATGGCATCAATGTTCCACCTGTTTACGCACGCTATGTTTAAGGCACTCCTCTTTCTTGGAGCCGGTGCACTTATCCATGCCGTGCACTCAAACAATTATACAGCCATGCACGGTCTGCGCAAGCTGATGCCTATAACGCATATCACGTTCCTCATCGGATGTCTTGCGATTGCCGGAATCATACCATTTGCAGGCTTCTTCTCAAAGGATGAAATCTTATCAGCATGCCTTGGCAACAGCACGATAGTATATGTATGGATGTCTGCGGTAGCAGGTCTTACAGCGTTCTACATGTTCCGTCTTTACTATCTCATTTTCTGGTGGAAAGACCATGAAGTGAAAGACGCTCACCATGCTCCAAAAGACCAGCCATGGACAATGACCCTTCCGCTAATAATCCTTGCAGTAGTATCTGTATTTGCGGGCTTCATACCATTTGGCGAACTCGTGACATGGAACGGCAAAGCATATCCTATTCACCTTGACTGGAGCGTAGCGGGTATAAGCCTTGCAGTAGCAGTAGCGGCGATAGCCCTTGCAACATGGCTATATAAGGCAGAAAATCCAAGACCGGCGAAGATGGCGGAAGCACTGCCAAACCTATGGCGCTGGTGTCATAAGAGAATGTACTTTGACGAGCTCTATATGTTCATTACACACAAGATAATCTTCAACCTTGTGTCACGTCCGATAGCATGGTTTGACCGCCATATCATAGACGGCACAATGGACGGCTTTGCATTCATTACAAACAAGGCGTCAGAGCAAATCAAAGGCTTGCAGTCAGGCAATGTACAGAGTTACGTGCTCGTATATCTGTTAGGTGCATTGCTCCTTGGTGCAGTAACCGTAATTTGTCTGATATAATAACGTAATAAAATCTGAAGGCTATGTTTAGCAATATTTTAATATACTTCGTAATAATTCCGCTTGTGATGCTTGCTCTTGTGGGATTAAGCAAAAATATCAAGCAGATACGTGCAGTGGCAGTAGCCGGCTCAATAGCACTTACGGCGTTGTCGGTATTTGTGCTGGTTGATTATCTGTCGCTTCGCGCAGGAGGTGAAACAGCTCCAATGCTCTATCAGGGGAGTTGGGACTGGTTTAAGCCTCTGAACATAACACTTTCAGTGGGCGTTGACGGTATTTCAATAGCAATGTTGCTACTTTCGTCAATTATCTTGCTCACCGGCTCATTTGCCTCATGGACCATCCAGCAGCCAAAGGAATTTTTCCTATGGCTCATACTCCTCTCAACAGGTGTATTTGGTTTCTTCATTTCGATAGACCTCTTCACTATGTTTATGTTCTATGAGGTTGCGCTTATCCCGATGTACCTGCTTATCGGTGTTTGGGGTAGCGGAAAGAAGAACTATTCAGCAATGAAGCTTACGCTGATGCTTATGGGAGGCTCCGCTTTCCTCATGCTTGGTCTTATCGGTATATATTACCATTCAGCAGCTGACGGAAATCTAACATGGAACCTACTCAAGATAGCAGAAAATGATGCTATCAGCCACGGCTGGCAGATGTTCCTCTTCCCAATGACATTTGTGGGCTTTGGCGTTCTTGGCGCAATGTTCCCATTCCACACATGGAGTCCTGACGGTCATGCTTCAGCGCCAACAGCAGTGTCTATGCTCCACGCAGGCGTGCTTATGAAGCTTGGAGGTTACGGCTGTTTCCGTGTAGCAATCTACCTTATGCCCTACGCAGCAAACGAGTTGGCATGGATATTCCTTATCTTGACCGGTATCTCTGTGGTTTATGGAGCGTTCAGTGCATGTGTTCAGACCGACCTCAAGTATATCAACGCGTACTCATCAGTTTCACACTGCGGGCTTGTGCTTTTTGCAATCCTAATGCTGAATACAACAGCAATGACTGGTGCAATCATGCAGATGCTTTCACACGGACTTATGACCGCTCTCTTCTTTGCACTTATCGGTCAGATTTACGGACGTACACACACTCGTGATATTCGCGAGATGGGAGGTTTGATGCAGATAATGCCGTATCTTGCGG
>JBJECS010000123.1:0-3069 GCA_051871335.1 Muribaculaceae bacterium
TGACATATATAATCCCCGCCAGATTATTCTCAGGACTGAAAAATGCATTGCGCCAATACATCTCCATAGCCATCATCACGCTCTCAAGAGCATTACCCTTTGAGCATTTCTTCAGAGCACACTTATAGAAGCTACTGCCATGGCAATCCTCGCATATCCTGCCATTGCAATTAAACGTATATGCAGGACACACCATACGGTAATCATGAGCTGTATGCACCAGCGGTATACCATGCTCTTTAAGCACACCGAAAATAGACGGACTCATGCCGCCCCAAAGCAAATGCACATGTGCCACGTCCGGCCGCTCACGCTCTATCAGAAGCTCAAGATTACGACGAGCCTCGCTATTGTAAAAATAATTACGGATACCCTTTAGACGAGATACACGTTCCTTGCCTTTGACAAAAAACTCCGCCTGTTCGCAATCCTCATTTTTCTCATCAATAAAGCTGAAAAACACCACCTCGTGACCGGCACGCCGCAGCAATTCCGCCGTACTGAAATACACTGCCTCGCTCCCTCCCTTGCGATAGTGAAAACGGTTGATTAATAATATCTTCATTTATTATAAATTAGTCTATTCCTGCTGCTTTCAAGAATTCGTCAAGCCCATCAAATTGCGCTTTATGTTTCTCAAGCCAAGCATCAAAGTGCGAATGCAACACTTTCTTTATCCTCTCATGCAGCTCCGGATATTCATTGAAATTGTGAGCATCAATAAATAAAGGAAACTCTTCAAAAAAGTCAGTGCTAACAGGGCGCCTTTTGAAACGTTCCTGAATGCTTCTAGCGTACTCGAAGGCCTCTACTACCCCCCCCATTTTCTTTTCTCAAAATACTGCTCCAGAGAGCATAAAACACGGCAAGGAACGCCCGCTGCAATTGAGTATGGAGGTATATCCTTATTCACCAAAGAGCCGGCACCAATGTAGCTGTATTCTCCGATAGTGACACCTTTTAGCACAGTGCAATTTACACCAAAAGACACATTATTGCCTATAACGACTTTGCCGGAAGATGGCAAAAACTCATCATATTTATTTACGAATAGTCGGCTAACATAGTCGTGAGTGAAGATTCGAAGACCTTCGTGCAGTACGACATTGTCACCTATTTCCAATAAAGAAGGTCTTGAAAAATCCAAATAGGGACGCAATGTAAATGGATATCTGCCAAAATAAACCGTAATATTTTCACCCATTTTTATTCCCATTTTGCGATAGTGTTCACAAAATGCATTGGCATTCATTTTCCATTCATTTCCAAAAATCTTGTAAATAAACCTAAGTAACGACATATATTTATTGAGTAAAAAAGAAACGATATAATTCCCAACTTTCAAGATTATTTGTCAATCCACATTTCACACTTCTATAAAATGTGCTGAAATATGCAAGAAATGCCATAAAAGCAAAAAGTGCAATTCTCTTTTCTTTGTGCAAATAATATATAGAAATTGGTATTACAATGATATAAAAATCGTAGTAATAAGCAAAGATTCTGTAAAACAGATGTGATAAATCATAAAATAGCCTAAACCCACATGCACCCCAGAAAAATGCGCAGTAATAAATATCAAAGCGTTTTCCGAGCTTATATTTCTTAATGAAAGTTGGGGCTATTATTATTGCCATTATATCTAAAATGAACAACCCTACTTTTTCTGGTCCCCAATCTTTCGCTTCATGCAGATTTGTAGTTATGTATTCCATTCTGTCTGCATATCTATCATAACCAATAAATTCCAATATATCAGTTACACCCATCATAGACTTAAACCACCCAGTCTGCGAGCCAAAATATGTACACAACAGGAATATGGCTATTCTCACCCACCACCGCTTAAAATAAAAAGGCTTTTGAAAAATAAAATACATTGGCACTAATAGTATCGCAGTGGAATGGATGAAAGAGCAAAGGAATACACCGAGCATATATTTCCACATCTGCTTTTTTTCTATATACTCTATAAGGAAAAAGAACACGCACTCTACAACACATTGTCTCACTCCGTTCATCCATTTTAAATATATAGGGGACAATACTATCATCAGTGCCACGTATGGGAGATATTTCTTGTCATTTCGTAAAGCGTAGTATATAAACGTAATCTGAATGGCAGCCCAAAATCCATTAAAGACAGAGTAATGAAAGCCAAAATTTGCCATAGACATCTGCACCCATGCAAAAAGTGGCTCGAAATCTTGCCTTAAAACAGTTCCATGCTCTTGTGCATATACATATTGTTTTATATATCCGAGATTATCAACTCCAACATTATACCGTACTCCGCAAACAACGGCAAATAGGAGTATTGACGCTATAATCTGCCAGTCCCAGAATTGAGAGACTCGCTGCAGCATTACACCATCCTTGTGCACTGTTGCCTCATAAGACCCTCGCGCCAAAACATAAAGCGCAATAGCCAGAAATAAATATACAGTAAGGCTTAGTATCATAATTCCCTTATTAACGGCTTAAGTTTTTCGTTTACAATGCTTTTCCACAAACCAAATTCAAGTGATTTGCGTATTTTAGCCTCATCAAGACATTCTCGCAAACTCATGAATTTTTCAAGCCCATTACAGAACGACTCCGGAGTATCTTCTATTATTAATCCGTTTTCAGATGTAATAAGTTCACGGTTTGCATCCGTACCTGTGGCAATGCAGAAAAGCCCTGATAAAATGTATTCGTAAGTCTTGGTTGGTGGCTGATTTTGATAACATTCCGTTATCGGTACATAGCAAACACCTACATTACATTCATCAAAGAATGGCTTTAATTCATCGTATGGCTTAAAACCGTGAAACGTCACATATCGCTCAATACTCAGCTCCGAGGCAAGGAGGCTCAGTTTCTCCAATTGTCCCGGCTCACCGATGCCGACTATATCATAATGTAAATTCACGTCACCGTGCAATTCAACGAACTGCCGTAGACCATAGAGCGTCTGCTCCAAATTTCGATTGCGGAATGTACCTACATAAAGCAGTCTCATGTCTCCACAGTAATCTTTTTTTGTATCAGAAATCACATCGCTGCCAAGTGGCACGATACTGATAT
>JBJECS010000124.1:0-3053 GCA_051871335.1 Muribaculaceae bacterium
ATGCGGTCACACTGCATTGCCTCGTCCATATAAGGAGTAGACACAACAACGCTTATGTCATGCTCCCCTTTCAGCTTTTTCAGCATCTGCCAAAATTCTCTCCGCGACACCGGGTCTACACCTGTCGTTGGCTCATCAAGGAAAAGGACCTGAGGCGAATGGATTAGAGCACAGCATAGGGCAAGTTTCTGCTTCATTCCACCGGACAGCTTCCCTGCCTTCCTGTCCTTAAATGGCTCTATCTGCTTGTATATATCCTCCACAAGACTATAATTCTCTCGTAACGTCGTCCCGAATATCGTCGCGAAAAATTCCAGGTTCTCCTCCACTGTCAAGTCTTGGTATAGCGAGAATTTCCCTGGCATATATCCTATAAGGCTACGGATTTTGCTCGAATTTCTCACCACGTCATATCCGCAAACCTCCGCCTCGCCGCTATCCGGCAGAAGCAGTGTCGAAAGTATACGGAATAGCGACGTCTTTCCCGCACCGTCAGGACCTATCAGCCCGAAAATCTCCCCGCGCATCACGTCAAACGTCACATCGTCTATCGCTCTAACCTTACCATAGCTTTTGACTATATTTTTTGCGGATACTATTGCCATCTTTGCGCTTTGCTTGTTTTAGATATAATTCATCCTCTTAAAATTTAACATCACCATACATCCCCCGCTTTATCAGCCCGTCATTTTCAACGTCTATCTTCACGGCATAAACAAGGTTCGCACGCTCGTCGCGCGTCTGGATTGTCTTGGGAGTAAATTCCGCTTTATCTGATATCCAAGTCACAGTGCCTTCATATTCTGTCCTTCCATCTGTCCCACTATCTGCAAACACTGTCACTTTCTGACCTATTTTCAGCGAGTTCAGCTGGTCAGCGGTAATATACGCGCGCAATTTCATCCTTTTCACGTCTCCCACCTTGAAAATTGCTCTCCCCGCTGTCGCATATTCTCCCCGCTCCGCATATTTTGTCAGGATTACGCCTGTTATGGGACTCGTGATTACCGATTTCTGCATCTGGTCTGCCGTCTGCGCTCGCTGAGCGTCTATTCCCTCGCTCTGACTGCTCAGACTGGAATTGTTGCTGTCTATCTGCTCAAGGGTCGCTGAGAGTTGCTGCTCCAATACACTTATCTGATACCCTATGTCATCCACCTGCTTTTGTGTAGCGGCATTTGCGGCGAGAAGTTCCTCATATCTGCGCTTTTCCCGCTCCAGGTTTGCTATCTGACGGCGTATTGACGCCACCTGGCGCTCCGAATCCAGATGTTTGAGGTTTGTCGCACTTTGGTTTGCAGCAAGCTGTCGGTCTTTTAGCGACAACTGTACCGTATCTATCACGCCCAACTCTTCTCCGGCTCTCACGTCCTGACCTTCCTCCACGTTCAGGCTCATAATCTCTCCCGCCGCCCGTGCAGATACTATCACTTCCGTAGTTTCAAACACCCCTGACGCATCATATTCAGCTTCTTTACTTCCACAGGCTGTCAGGGCAAGCAGTCCTGCTGCAAGTATCAGTCTCGTATTCATATCTTTTATCCGTCTTGTTTTCATATTTCAGTTGTTTTTGTATTTATCATTTTAGTGTTTCACTTGTTTATCGTATTTCTGAGTTCGTATATGCTTTTCAGCATTTCTATCTCATGCGAGCTTTTGGCGATTTTTGCTTCGTTTTCTCGAGTTATTTCCTGTATCAGGTCGTTAGTCTCTATTATTCCGTGTTCCAGCTTCGCCTCTGCAGCTATGCGCACCGATGTCCTCAGCGCGATTATATCATCGTCCTCGCCCATCATCTTGCGATAGCAGTTTATTGCATTTTCCTGTTCCGTTGTCTGCAAGTCTGTGTTAAAGAGAAAAACCTCCCGCGCATTCTCAACCATCGCTATATTAGTCTCCAATTTTCTCCTCTCGTTTTTCCGAGTATAGAAGTTTCCTATATTCCAGTTGAGCCTTACCCCTACAAGCCCGTTAAGTGACAGTTTATGCTCTGTCATTGCCTCAAACATATTATATCCCGGATAGCCGTAATACCCTTGAGCAAAAAGACTCACTCTCGGCATAACTCCTGCGTCTATCTTCTTTAGCTGAGACCGTAGGCTGCTCTCTTGAGCCTCAAAAAGCCGCATCTCAGGTCTTTGACTGCTATAGTCTTCCGGAATTTCCGCCACTGGCTTCACCAGCTCGCCGATTATGTCTTTCCCGATAAATATCTCAAGCATACAGACATACGACTCCTTTATCGACTGAAGTTCTATCCCATGTTGACGTGAGTTCAGCAATTCTGCTTTCATTGCATCTGCATCACACTGCATTGCTGTCCCTCCCTTCACCTTTGCCTCTATCTTGCGGCAATTATCACTCAGCATCGACTGTAGGTCTCCGTTCAGCCGGATATTCTCTTCTATCAGCAATATTCCGAAGAATAATCCGTTTACACGCTCATTTATCGAATACATATCCACCTCTGCTTGACGAGTCTGTACTGCTCCCTCTGCACGCGCACATTCCTTTGACGCACTTATATTGCCCCCATCGTATATCACCTGGCTCACGTCAATTCCAAGTTTATACTGGTCTTTTTTCATCGACCCGAGGTCATAACCCTGTGATGATACTAAGCCCTTCAATACATGCGGCAACTCCACTACCTCACTCTGAAATGTAGCTTGACCGTTAAACGACACCTGCGGAAGATACCCTTTTCCCGCATTACTCACCGTATATTCCGTCGCTGCATTTATCAGCCCGTATTTCTTCAGCAGAGGATAGTTCTCCCTTGCCAGTGTCTGGCATTCTTCTATTGTCACCTGCCCACTCGCTACAAGACTGAAAAATATCGACAACAATAATATTGTCTTTTTTAACTTATTCATTTTCATTTCTTTTCTTTTTTCTCCGCAAAGTTACGCCCTTTCATATTCTTCCTCAAGAGCTATATTTCTGAATAATTGAGCAAATTTAACTATTTTAACCCACATTTCCCACTTTCTTATGATATAAATTATTACTGTCCGCTAAACCGTGAAAGAGTGAGTCCAACTTCTTGAAAG
>JBJECS010000125.1:0-3041 GCA_051871335.1 Muribaculaceae bacterium
CTGTCAGTTGCTGATAAAATCCCGGCTCTATTTCCTCTGCCATAAAGCCAAACTCCGGCAGGTGGGCATAGTCTATCGTCGAATCGTTTAGGTGTAGCTGTATCACGTTCCCGAAAATCTGGCGATTGTCGCTCCACACTATCGGGTGACGGTCTAAATAAAGCATTGAGTCTTTTTGCTCAAAAGTAAGTGAGTCGCAGATGCCCTGCAGGTCTTTACGGTAAAATTTCACACGATGCGCTGCGATGACATAGTGTGTAGTGTCTTCGTGTGCAAACGAAAGCGAGTCTTTTGCAGGCACAAGGTATATTTCTCGGTAAGAGCGGATAGTGTCTGAATGAAGGTGCAATGTATCTCCCTGCGAAAACTCGCGGGCGAGAGCGCGACCGGTGACGAGGGAGCTGTCGGTAAACTCATTATAGAAGCCATAGTCGCCGGAGAGTATCATGCTGTTTGCTGAGTCGGTCAACACCATATTTCCAAATGCCTCCCCTATGCCGTTCTTGCGGTCGTAATACAGCGAATCTCCTGTGAGGGTATTGTTGTTTGAGGTCACCACGAGCGACCGGCGGTAAAGACGGGAGAAATTTGTCTCGGTATTGAAAATGGCTGAGTCGGTGTAGATAATTCCATCCTTGTTTGTGATAGTGGAAGGACGGTCAAGCTCTGCTATGTGATTATCGGTGTTGTAATATAGGTTATCTGAGAAAATGCGCAGCGTGTCTGCCTCGCGGAGAGATGTAAGTTTCACATTGTCGGTAAACACTGCTTCCGATGATGATGGGCAATACTCGCCATAGCGCGACGTCAGCTTGTTTTTTTCATCAGTGAGCTGTCCTCCAACCTCATAATATCCCAAATCAATGCCCAGGTCGTAATTGAAGATTGTGGTCTGCAGTTCCACGTCCTTGTTTATCAGCCTTACTACTTTACCCTCGTCAGCATAGAGCACTGCGAGCTCGGTTGAGTCTGTATATACAAGCTCGTCAGCATATACAAACAGTGTATCTCCCTGCTCCATGCGCACGTTTCCGAATGCGTCAATGCAGTTTATGGCATCGTAGAAATGCGCACTGTCGCAATACATATACATATCGCCGCGGCGAAACTGCACATCGCCTGTCAGTATCTGATATTCTTCCCCCTCATGCGCCACAAGGCGGTCTGCTCGCTCAAGGAATATTTTTCCTTTCTGATAGCGATTAGCACCGGGAATTTGGGGGACGATTGGAGTATTGTCGTCGCTTGGGTTTACAGCTGTCAGGAATATGGCACAAAACACGATTGCGACGAGTGCCAGAGGTAGTCGCCGCAAAGTGGTTTTGTTATCTTTTGTATTACGCATCAATATTGCTGATTATCTAATCCATCCCTTATGCTCAAACTCGCAGTCGTTCCAGCCGTCCTCGATTTTGACATAGGTGTCTTTGATTTTCTTTTCTACCCAGTCCTTGATGATTTTCTCGCGGAGAGATTTTTCATACATATCTTTGATGGTCTGGAAGTCGTCTGAAAGGTTTGCTTTGTGAGCCGGAATGCGGGTAGTGAGCTTCACAATAGCCACTATTTCGCGGTTTCGCTTAGGGTCCATCATGATAAACGCATCTGAAATATCACCGGGTTGCATATTGTTTACCACCTTAGCCACTTCCTGTGGTAGCTGCGACATTTCAAATCGGGTAGTACCGGTATTTTCGTTTGTCATCACGCCTTGGCTGTATCTCGTGTCTTTGTCTTGTGAAATGTATGGCGCTGCCTCCTCAAATGTGAATTTCCCCGCCTTTATGTCGGTCACTACGGAGTCAAGTCTGTGAGTCGCCTTAATCAAGTCTTCGTCTGAGACTTTCGGGCGAAGCAGGATATGGCGTGTATTGATGCGGTCGCCGCGCTTTTCTATGAGCTGGATAATGTGGTAGCCATATTGTGTCTCTACGATTTTTGACACCTTTTTGGGGTCGTTGAGGTTGAAGGCTACTGCTGCATACTCCGGTTCGAGATGACCTTTTCCGAGAAAACCGATTTCTCCGCCTCGCACGCTTGACCCGGGGTCTTCTGAATAAAGGATTGCGAGTGTTGAAAAATCTGCATCTCCGCGGTTTACTCGGTCCGCATAGTCACGCAGCCTTGCCTTTACATCGTCTATTTCCTGGCGTGGGATATTTGGGTTTATGGTGATGATTTTAACTTCTACCTGAAGGGGAATGAACGGGATGCTGTCTTCCGGCAGTGTGTTGTAAAACTTGCGCACATCGCTCGGAGTGGTTTTAATATCCTTTACAAGGCTACGCTTCACCTGCTCTATTCTCGACTGGTTTCTGAGCTGTTCGCCACGCCACTCGCGCAGGTCCGGGATTGTCTTGCGGAAATATTCCTCCACTTTATCCTTCGTCCCGAGGTTGGTAATGAGGAAGTTTATCCAAGAGTCCACTTGCTGGTGAATCATAGACTCCTGCACCTCCACTGTATCTATATCTGCCTGATGGAGAAAGAGTTTCTCTATCGCCATCATTTCCGGGATTACACAGTATGGCTTGCCGTTTATCTGCTCGCGGTCATATAGCATCTGCTGGTAAGTTTCCTCTATTTCTGACTTATAAATTGGCTGGTCGCCGATAGTCCAGGCTACTTCTTCCACAATATTGTTTTGAGCGCTGACGCTTAGAGCGATAGCCGCGGCAAATATGCCGAATATGAGTTTTGTTACTTTCACTTTTGTCGTATTTGATTAATTATTGCGTATATAAGTGCAAAGTTACTACTTTTCTCTCATTCTCAAGTCACAAAGTGCTTTAATTTTTGACAATTCGTCAATAAAAAATGTTAATCTTCAAATCTTTCATTAAACTTCTGCACTTCTTTCTTATAATGCTTTCGTCTGCCAGCCTTCCTCCAAAGCCCTCCGATTACTCTCCGCTCAACACTCGCCCCTCTCTATTCTTTATAAATAGCATGATGCATCACGTCCGCCTCTATTCTCTATTCTCATTGATTTCCACCACGTTATCGTAGGGACGTGATGCATCACGTCCGCCACTATTCTC